>JAJSZW010000106.1 GCA_030262895.1 Deltaproteobacteria bacterium
GAGGCTTATTTCCGCCTTGTCATGCCTGATATGAAGATTTAGCAGGATATCAGGATTCCTTATAGACACATCAGGGCGCTTACCGGTTTTTTCCTTGAAATAATCAGCAACAGCATCTTTGAGGCGGAGAGAAGCGTACTTTGAATGAGAAATAGTACTGTCGGAAACATTTCCCGACACGGCAAATGTACTGCCTTCTGCAAAAAAATCTTCCCACTGTATCTGTTTTGCCTTCTTGTACAACGTATCGGTATCATGACAATTAAATGATATTAACGGCGCAAGGCACCGTGAAGCAAGCCTTGTCAAATAATTAATTCGATACAGGGTTGATTTGTCCGCTCTGAAATGAATTCCGCGAAACTCCGGAGCAATGTCTTCGGCACCGAGTTCTGCCAGCTCTTCCGCACCTGCTTCTATTAAGCCTTCAGCTATCTGAGCAAAATAACGGGAATCCCGCTGATACTTATACGCTGCCACCTGCTGTTTATCTCCTCTACAAATATCGTTTAGGAACGTGGACGAAATAACTTCCCCAAATCTATGCGCCTGCTTGAGGAAGTCGTCCTCGTTCCGTACAGTCTGAAAGTCCGCCCGATAGAGCGCTAATTCAAGTGAAAATCCGTGGCGAACTATTGCAAATTATCGAATTATCGAATTTTAAAAGAAAGTTTTCCTGACGTTGATTCATTGGAAACGATCACATCGGATGGATTGATTTGCTTGACGATATACCCGTTGACATGCTCACCCTCCCTGCAGATTTGACCGTTAATAACTACTATACGCTTATTTACGTTTGCGGACCAGGAAATAGCCTGAAGCTTTAAACCGGCCTCGTCATTTATTTCTATTATTTCGGTGGGGGCCGGAACATCTGAGTGGATCGGTTCGGAATAGTATGCTTTCGATTTCGGAGGTGATGCCGATGGCTTTTCAACTCCTGTATGCGCGTAGTCGAGTTTGACCGTTTTGGCATCAATTCCGATAGTCAGTGGTTTTTCAATTGTATCAACCGGTTTCGCAGATTCATTTGAAGGCGAAGGTGGGGTTACCATCTGTTGAGGCAAACTCTCTTTGCGAATTTGATCGGTTTTTAACATAGCTTTCTCCATGGTCTTTTGCGAAATTCCGGCCTCAGGAGCTGGTGATTGCCTTGGGGATATAGCCTGTCTGCTGATGATAAATCCGATGGCTGCAAAGATTGCAATTGTCGTTACAATGATCAGGCTTTGGGTAATAATCGGTCTTATTCGCGGACGGTTAGTGGACCCTGCGATTATCCTTGCCGGCACTCCTGGCGTAGTATCAGCATCCTGTTCGAGTTTTTTCAGGGCCTTTAAGATAGAACTCAAAAGAATAACCTCCTGATAGCATAGAGGCAGCCACTCGATACGAACCTCAAAATAGTGGGTTTCCGTTCAGGCACTAATTTTATATTAAAAAGTTTTTCTCTGTGTTCTCTGTGTTCTCTGTGTTCTCTGTGAGAGATCATTGCCGTTTTGTTCTTTCTTTCATGGTTTGCCATAAATGCGGAATCGCAAAGAGTTCTTTTTCATTGTACAAAACTATTTTGGTCAGCGGTCCGACAATTCCGTCTACTGGAATACCGTGTTTGGCCTGAATCGCCTTTATTGCCTGTTGTGTGAATAAATCATAATTCGTATTTATTTCAATATTTTTAAACCCAATATCCCGTAAGTGCATTTTTAAGGAGATGATTGATTCTTTCGGTGAATTACGAGATATGATTCTCTGGGAATTATAAAAATTTTTCCAGAAAACAAACCCCGTGCCGGTCCAGTATTTGACGATATCATCATACAACACATTGATTTTACGCCCTGTTTTGCCCTCAGATAAGGTCAGTGCATGGTTTTTTGCCTTGATAACCGTCAGGTAAATCGGATAATGGTTTTCCGGATGTTCAAATTTCAGGATAGCGCATAGATTTAAATTTAATATCAGGTCCAGGTTGTCGTCAATCCGTTGGAGGATGAGACCATTTTGCAGAGCAGCCAGAGAAAAAAACGCCTCATCATCTTCGAGTCCGTTTAAATCAGGTGACATTCTTGCGTTGATCCTCCATTTATTCGAGACGGTTTTTACTGACATCGCCCGGGTGGTTTTTGCGGGTAAGGTTACAAGCATTTGTTTGAAATCCGGCATGGCATTACCCTTCTTCGGTTCAGAGATTCCAGTGGTCATTGCCGGCGTTTCAGTTTTTGCAGATTCAATCGAAACCGGTTTAATAACCTCTTTCTGCCGGGCTTCGATTTGAGCAGTTGGCACCGGAAACGGCAGGACTGCCTTGGGTAATGGTTTCGCTGTTTGGTAGAAAAAAGTTCCTCCAAGAGCGACACACAGAACGAAAAGCAAGATCAGGCGCTTTTGCCCTGTTTGAACAACGTATCGTTTTATTTCGCCATGGTTGGACAGCTCGATTATCGCCGCTTTGGCAATTCTACTTGATATTTTGTGGCAATTTAAACCATAAGCAGTCAGCAGAGCTCTGTCGCATGTAATGTTGATCAACCGTGGATTACCTCTTGAATATTTGTATATTTTACGTATCGCATTGCGAGAAAATATGGCGACCTGTTTTTGGGATGCCAGATGGATTCGATGCTGAATATATGCGTTTGTTTCCTGATAAGACAAAGGCAGCAAACGGCACCTTAAGGATATGCGTTGTCCGATCTGCCGAAGATCATAGGATCTCAGCATTTCACCCAGTTCCGGTTGCCCCACCAGGATGATCTGCAGGAGCTTATCTTTTGTGGTTTCCAGATTTGAAAGGAGTCGGATCTGTTCCAGAACTTCTTTGTTTAAATTCTGGGCCTCGTCAATTAAAAGGATTACTTTTTTCCCTTCGGCCCTTTTTCCCATCAGAAATGCATTTAACGTATCAATGAGCGCTTTGATGCTGTCCTGGTCTGAGAGGATGTCGAATTCGTCGTTTATGGATTTTAAGAGGTCCATCGCATCCATTTTGGGGTTGAAAATATAGGCTGATTCCGTATTGGTATCCAGGTTCTCAAGAAAAGCCCGACACAGCATTGTTTTTCCACTCCCGACCTCTCCAAGGATCTCAACAAATCCTTCTCCGTCCACTGCTGCATATTTCAGATGGGCAAGCGCTTCTTCATGGCTTTTGCTCAAGAACAGGTAGTCCGGATTGGGTACCAGCTTGAAGGGTTTTTCATTGAAACCGAAAAAATGATTATACATCGTATGCCTTTATTGTTTTCAGATGTCGATTGTCGTGTCGGATGACATAGCGAGCCCATATTCCAACAATTTTCTAATATACTATAGTGCTATGATAAATCAATATACTTTCGCTCAGAGGTCGGGCAATTGCATTAAAATTTTAGACCTTTAAAAATCAAATAGTTACGCAATGCAGCAGGCTACTTGTCAGTGCTTATTTTTGAAGTGGGATTTGTAACCTATTGATTTCTTTAGAATCAAAAATTATGCCAAATTTGATGCAATCACCCTGGTCCACACTTTCTCTTTGTTGACAATTGGGAGTTATCGTGTCATTAATAAAAATGTTTGAATCTTTCTGGCTGGCAACAGAAACCAAGTAGTGGGCTCTTCGGGTGAAAAAATGCGAAAGAAACGATCCATAAACAAATGTCATTTTGTTGCAATAGTTGCATTTCTGACCTCATTTCTTCTTTGCGCGTGCGGAGGACCTCGCCTGCCCTTGGAGAAGATCAGGTCTTCGCTAAAGGGCGTACCCACGTATTCAATAGTTCTCGACGACATGAAGGAGGAAGGCAACTTATTCAAGACTCATTACCATAAGTACAGTATAGTCATGGAAGATAAGGCCACGAAGACTGATTGGCTGGAAGTGCCTGAAAACTATTTTAAGCAGAATGCCTCTTTTCTGGGTATGACTATCTGGGCCAAGAAAGATGGAAAAGAGAGTAAGGGCATCGGGCCGCCCGGTTATGAGTATGTCGGCGATGCGCGGTACGGACAATGGAACACGAATTCATCCGGCCGGTCCTTCTGGGCATTTTACGGGCAATACCACTTTATCTCCGCTCTGATGGGGCATGGTCCGATTTTTCGTAACCATTACGCCAGTTATACCAGATCCCGCACGCAAAATCAGCCTTATTACGGACCCAACAAGGAATACGGCACCAATGGGTCTCTGACCAAAAAACAGAAACCAAATTTCTACTCTCGACGAATGGCCGGAATGAGGGCTAAGCAGTCTTCTTTTTCCGACAGGGTCAATCAACGCGTCGGCCGGACTCGAACAAGCACCCGCGGTCGGAGCGGCTCCTGGGGGAAATAGTCTATGAAACTTGATACAATAATTACCGGCCTGATTCTGATTGCTGCTTTTTACGTTCTGTTATTTATCGGCAAAATAATCAACGATCTGCTGCATCGTGAATACAAACTCAACTTTGAGTTGGTCGAAAAGGACAACGCTGCGCTGGCTCTTGCCATGGCAGGTTACTACTTTGGCCTGGTGCTGGCCATTGGGGGAGCTCTGGTCGGACCTGGTATCAGCCTTATTGATGACCTTATAGATCTGTGTGTCTACGGTCTTTTAAGCATCATTCTTGTCAACGCATCCTGGTATATTTGCGACAAACTGATCCTGTTTAAATTTCAGATCAGTAAAGAACTGATCAAAGATCATAACCAGGGCACAGGCGCGGTTTCGGCAGGGATGAGCATAGCTTCAGGTTTCATTATTTTCGGATCGGTTCAGGGCAAAGGCGGAAGTATCTGGACTGTAATCGTGTTCTGGGCTATTGGCCAGATCATCTTGATTCTGGCCGGATTGATCTACAATCTTATAACCTCATACAATATCCATGACGAGATCGAGAAAGATAACGTGGCCGCGGGCGTGAGTTTTGCAGGTGCACTGGTTGCCATCGGGATTATTGTTGGCCTGGCCGCAGAGAGCGATTTTGAATCCTGGGCAACAAACTTGCCCGACTATCTCGGATATGCTGCTCTGGGTCTTGCCTTGCTTCCCATGGTTCGTCTGCTCACAGACAAAGTTCTTCTTCCCACAGTCAATCTCACAGATGAAATCGCCAGGCAGGATAAACCCAACGTTGGTGCTGCATACATTGAGGCATTCTCTTATATCGCAGCGGCTTTTATTATTTACTGGTGCGTATAGGAATGGGAAAGTGTTTTCTTTCCCATGACATATAGATTTTCAGATAAATAATTTCACTGCGTTATCAGTCAAAATCTTCGACGACCTATAACTTAGCACGACTTACTCAGATTTTTCCTTCTATCCTTGTGAAATGAATTATCTGAAAGTCTATAGGACAAGATGTTCCGCATAAGCCTTGTGTTAAAAATAGCGATCTTTGCCACCGGCTGCGCGGGTATTGTAGCCGAGTTTGTTCTATCCACCCTGGCCACCTACCTTATCGGCAATGCTGTCTTTCAATGGACAATAATTATGTCGTTGATGCTATTTGCCATGGGGATGGGCAGCCGGCTGAGCAAGCTCTTTACGCACAGGTTGCTGGACACATTTATTCTTGTTGAATTCAGTCTCTCCATACTTTGTTCCTCTTCGGCAGTCCTCGCTTATGGCCTAGCCGCATACACTGTTCATATCAACCTCCTCATCTATCTAGTGGCCATGGTCATCGGCGCCTTGATAGGTTTTGAGATCCCCCTGGTCATGAGACTGAACGATGCCCACGAGGAACTTAGAACCAACATTGCCGCTGTGATGGAGAAAGATTACTACGGTTCGCTTCTTGGAGGCTTGTTTTTCGCTTTTTTTGCGTTGCCCTATCTTGGTTTGACTTATACTCCCATCATTCTGGGCGCCATTAACTTTATAGTGGCCTCACTCCTTTTGTGGTCATTCTTCTATCTTATTCAAAAAAAAAAGATGGTAGTCTCCGCGTTTGCCGTTAGTTGTCTATTCCTGATTTTCCTGGCTGTCCTGGCAAAACCGATCATCATGTACAGCGAGCAGCGTCAATACAAAGATAAGATTATCTACGCGCAGCAGACTCCGTACCAAAAAATCGTGATAACGCAATGGAAGGAATATTACTGGCTATTTATTAACGGTCAGGAGCAATTTTCCAGCTTTGACGAAGAAAAATACCACGAGCCTTTGGTCCACCCGGCAATGAAGCTTTCAGCCAATCGGGATAAAATCCTCATCCTGGGAGGTGGTGACGGACTGGCTCTGCGGGAAGTTTTGAAATACTCAGACGTAAAATCGGTTACCCTGGTGGACTTAGACCCGGCTATGACCGATCTGGCTGCCAAACATCCGGCGTTGGTCGATATCAACAATGCCTCGATGAATGACCCACGTCTAAAGGTAGTCAACCAGGACGCCGGTGCCTTCCTTAAAGAAGATGACCACTATTACGGAGCTGTTATCATTGACCTGCCGGATCCGGACACGATTGAACTGATGCACCTCTATTGCGTGAATTTTTACCGATTGGTGGCCAAACATCTTAGACCCGGCGGGGTCATGGTTACCCAGGCAACCAGTCCATATTTTTCTAAACAGGCATTCTTGTGCATCATAAAGACAATCAAAGAAGCAGGGTTTACCTGCCTGGCCTATCATAATCAGATTCCAACCATGGGTGAGTGGGGTTGGGTTTTGGGAGTAAAGGACGCGATAATGGACGAACAAACTCTGAAACAAAGGATTCTGGCTGCAGATTTTGACAGCCTTAAAACCCGTTTTCTCAACAACGACGCTATGGTTTCAATGGTTCATTTCGGCAAGGGGGTAATTGAGCAGAATCAGATGGATAAGCTCAAGGTCAATACCCAGTTAAATCCGGTTCTCCAGAGTTACTACCAGGCTAACACCTGGGACATGTATTAGCGCCCTTACGTTACGCCCTTCGGGCGAGCTGTTGAGCTATTGGGCTTACCAGCTATTACCTGGGCAGGATGTTGGTGAATTGATATTCTTCTACCGGTTCGCCTGTTGTGGCTTCAAATTCCTCTTCACCCCACTGTTCAATACTAAGATATGACCGTCCTTCATCGTCCTGGTAGCTCCATTGGAGCACTTCCCTGCCGTGGTCCTTGCCGTCCTTATAAAAGCGCCCACCCGCTGTCTCTTCCATATAATAAGTGACCCCCTCAAAGACAATCTTCTCCGGCGGATCCCCGGTCTCAATGATCCTTTTCTTGATTTGCGAATCAAGGCGACCAAAGGCGATCTTTCGGTTCAGACTACATTCCTCCTCGTCATCCGACTCCATCTCAAGGTAAACAACTTCGTCCCCGCTTCTGAGTTGCCACTCGTGAGAAATATCACCCTCGCTCCAGTCGTAATAATTGTAAGCCGATACTTCCCATGTTTTCAGATCGTAATCGACCAGGTAGCCCTTCTTAAGCCTGGCCAGGGAAAGGTCGCTTAAAGGGTCTAATTCATCTTTTTTGTTTTTCTTAAAAAAGTCTCTTATTTTCATAACGGGTTAAGTGATTCCCATCTTCTGCTTTAATTCCAGTAAAGATTGTGACGTGCTCGGAGTTGAACCGCCGGACAGGGCTGCGTTAATTTCATCATCCACGCTCTTGTCAGCAGTAGCCATTTCGCCATAGGCTGTTGCAAGCGATTCGTCTTCCTCAACCCTTGAACGCATTTTTTCCAGCATGGCGATCGTGCCTGATGAATCAACCCTGGCAATCTGCTGATTGATTTTCTTTGTGGCCGCTGCGGTCCTGGACCTGGCCTTTAACGTGAGCAGGTCGTTTTCATAAGTGGTGACCGTTGATTTGATTTTATTCACATTGGCCTGCAGTTGGTTGGCCATCTGCTCATGCCTTTCGGCCTCCTGGGCCAGTTGCACTGCCTCTGCTGCAAGCTGTTCCTTCTGGTTCAGGGCCTGGGAAGCCAGTCGTTCGGCATCTGCCGGATCGAATTCGCCGTTTTGCATTTTCTGTAAAAGCATCATGGCCTTGCGCTCATAATCAGCAGCCAGTTTCTTTTTGTTATCTGCGTCCCTTCTGGTCCGAATCGCCATGCTTTTGACCTCAGCCAGACTGGTCATGGCCTGTTGCAGATCCTTCTTGAGATCACGGATACCCTGTTCAGTCATCCTTATAGGATCTTCGAGCTTGTCAATCAAAGCGTGAGTTTCGGACTGAGTCACCTTGAAAATACGTTGAAAAATAGACATAATAAAAAACCTCCTTTAGTTCGCTTTACTCACAATTGGTCAAGTAGTTAAAAGGTCAAGTGCTCGATCATTTTTTTGCATAACTGAGCAGTTCCGAGCTATATTCGGCCAGGGCCAGACCCAGGGCATGGATGGAAGCTTCAAGCTCGTTTCGATCCAGATTCTCCAGTTGGAGAGTATCCCGAAAAAGGAGTAATTCCGCATTTTCATTCAGGACAAAGGCTCCGTGAACCAGATCGCGATTCATCTGCAACAACCGTTTAAACAGGTTGCCTGGGTCATGGGGTACCTTCATGATAATCTGCTCCAAAACCAGAATCGGTTCTTCACAGTCTATTACCAGATTTTTAACGCCGTTGTTCTCATCATCCACCACCACCAGTTCTTCTGCCTGATCTTCACTGACAATGGGTATCTCCATCTCAAATAGATACTGTTTGACCAAATCAAATTTTCCGGGCATGTTAACCCCCTTTCATACGTTTTTAGTTAATGCCTGAACGAAAACTGCTAATTCCCCCAATTTCTGCGTCAGGCTTAAATTTTAATCCTCAAAATACTTAATGTATTCCTGTGGTTAAAATTTACTAGTTTTCGTTCGGGCGATAGTTAAAAGTTCCTATAGACTTTCAGATAATTAATTTCACAAGGCCGGAAGGCGGAAGGCGTATTAGTTATACGTCGACGACTGATAACACAGTGAAATTATTTATCTGAAAGTCTATAACCCAACTCGGGACGATTCGTGGCGATAACTACCAGTTCATCTTCCGCACTGAGCCGGTAATCTGCATCAGGATTGGCAATCAATTTGTGAGTTCCCTTATTTTCCACAGCCACGCAGAGTATCTCATGGTTTTTTTTCAGCTTGCACATAACTTCAAAAAAAGTCAGTCCCACCAGGGAAGAAGGCAATTCAACCTTGTACAGTTCGCTTCCGTAGCGGTTGCTGACCAGTTCGGTTATCATGTGGGTAATCCCGTGGTCCAGGGCAGCCTGCACCAGAAGATTAGTGCTCAATTCGCCCACCACGATGATTTCGTCCGCTTTTGCCCGCCGGCAGTGTTCAATATTTATAGACTCTATTAATTCTACACAGACATAAACATCCGGATAAAGAGTTTTGATGGTCAAGGTGTCGAGAATAGTCCTGGCGTCACGGACGCGAGCATCCAGTTGATCATCCGAGAGCTGGATAACTGTCTGAGCATCTTTCAGGTTAGCCATTTCAAGAACTTTGGGTTGGATTTCGCCGCGAATAAAGTGTAGATTCGAATCATCCAGGGGCTTTTCGGTCAACTCTGCAATAACAACTATCGGCACATCCCCGGTCTTATCGTCAGCACGTAGTTCTGCTACGATGTCGTGGCCTCTGAAGTTCCATCCGCAAATAACAAAATGTCCTTTAACTCTTACTCTTTTCATACCCCTGTTTTCCATGAGCTTGTTTTCGATAAGAACACTGGCTATGGTGGCAGTAAGCACACCCAAAAAACCAATCCCCAGCATCATAAGCGCTATGCCCACAATCCGGCCGCCCAGGGTAGCCGGAGAAATATCGCCATACCCTACGGTGGTCACAGTCACAATCGACCACCAAAAAGCATCAAAGAGCCCCAGCTCTTCTTCGAAATATGAGAAAGCCATTGTGGCCATAAAAATCAAAGCCAATAGTACAAAGGCCACCCTGTGCAGGTTCTCCCGCCGCAATCTCAAGGATATTAATCTTAATATTTGCAAAAAATAAAGCATTAATCAAACAATAAGGATTTATTCATTCTCTTCCCTTGTAAAACTATAGGAAATCGACTAATATAACAAGGTGAAAATAGAAAAATCCGAAATATTTTATCAATTAGCGAGTCCTAAGGTGAATCTATCCAGTATGAACTCACATGAAGCCATTATGCAATTGAACATTGATTGCTACGGATGTAAGGGCGACCTCAACAATAAAGATCGCATAGTTCAGATAGCTGAGCGAGCTGCAAAGCAGGTGGGTGCAACGGTTCTTGGGAATGGTTCCGTATCGTATCCGGGCAGAGGAATAACTGCGGTAATATTTCTGGCTGAATCACACATTCTGGTTTCTACATATCCTGAATACCAGTACGCAATAGTTGAAATTTTCATGTGTAACTCACAGGCAGACCATCATGAATGCTGGAGTTATTTATACGACTATTTACAGCCCGCGCGGATCAGTGTAAATCGAGATGTCCATTATGTCGGAAACGGCAATGGGCTTGCGCTCTACAAGGCTTCCAGAAATCTTGAGTGAGGGATAGGTCTTAATATGACATCTGTAGATTTCTTCCTGCTCATCAAGAATTTTTTTAAGAATATTTATATTTGTCATAGGATTCATTATTACACACCGAAGAACAACTATATCTTCTTTGTGCTTGTTTCCTATGCTTAACGTTGTTCTTGATACAAAACTTTTTCCTGCTTCCCTTCCCTTACTTCTCTTCTTACTTCTTAAGAGGGATGAAAGAGGGGTCAAGTCTACTGTTGACCCTTGCTCAAAATTAATAAGGGTCAACAGTAGACCCCTTGCAAGGCTTGCGTCGTTTTTTTGCCACCCAGTTTTCAAGATACCCTTCTGCAATTCTCTTCATCATAGCCAACCACCCCTCTTTTTTAGCCACGAATAGCACATAGCAGAGGTATATAGCACCCACTTTTTTAAGGTGAACTTTGACCGAGCCCTTAATATCCACCGGTTAATGTTTCTACTCAACACGTCATATTTTCTCATTTTAGGCATGATAAATTGTAACTACTCAGGTGGATAGGCTGAAGGCTGAAGACTGTTAGGAAAAAGCGCAGTTTGAAGCCATGTTTGGTGCAAGAATCAGATGTTTCCGCTAAAGTACGGCAATCGTGCTCTTCTGACCCCTTCAGCCTTCAGCCTAAACAGCTTCAGCCTGACTACGTGAGTAGTCACGATAAATTTTCACAATTTACGTTGACATACTAACCTCATCAATGATATACATTGTTTATCATTTAATTTTGGAGGCTATTATGCAAAGTGGTATAGATGTGCAAATTGGTAAATGGGGGAACTCACTTGGTATCCGGCTTCCCAAGCATATTCTGGAGTCTTTGAAGCTACTGGAAAAAGATAAGCTACACTGTGACATAGAAGGTGGGAAATTAATTTTAGTCCCTATTCGTAAGAGACAATATACTTTAGAAGCATTACTGTCCCAGGTAAAGGAAGAACCAGCAGAAGAAATTTCATGGGGCAAACCTGAAGGGGGGGAAGTTTGGTAAGCTATACCCCAAATCGTGGTGATTTCATTTGTCTCAACTTTGATCCTCAAGCAGGCCATGAACAGATGGGAAATCGGCCTGCTTTAGTTGTCAGTCACAGATCGTTTAATCAAAAAATGGGATTTATTTTTGTTTGTCCTGTCAGTAATACTCAACGTAAAAACCCATTTTATGTAACCATTCCAATTGGAATGAAGATTACAGGAAAAATAATGGCAGATCAACTACGTTCTTTAGATTATAGAGCAAGAAAAGCCTCTTTCATCAACGAATGTTCAGAGGATTTACTACAAGAAGTGTTGATGCGAATAGAACCCATTATGTTTTAACTAAGTTGAGAGATTTTTTGCGAAGAAATGTGCCGAGATCTTGATGCAGCAAGAGATTGGTGCAGGTCGAGTAAAAAAACACTCAACTTAGGTTTAATTATCTTAGACGGGATAAGTGCGCTAATCAAGATGACACCCAAGCTCATTTACTTCGATCTCAAAAAGGGAATTCTTATCATTTAAATAATAGTTATATCGTAAGGAGGTAATAACAATGGAAAAAAGAAGTATGACAAAATTGATTTTGGCTGCATGCAGTGTTTTTTTGGCTGCAGGTATGCTTTGCACCTTAGCACTGGCTGAAGATGATGAAATAAATATATGGATTGAACCTTATATGATTAGTTTGAATGCTAATGATGAACGCAAAGCAGATAATGAAATTGTGGTGACTT
>JAJSZW010000107.1 GCA_030262895.1 Deltaproteobacteria bacterium
CTGTCGAAGAGAAGCCGGCCAGGATTTGTTATTTCAACACTGTCATCATAGACTTCAACAAGGATCCCTGCCCCTTCTTCAAAGTAATCTCTGTGAACAATCGCATTTACAAGTGCTTCACGCAGAACTTCCAGTGGGATTTCCGGAATTTCTTTTCGAGGTCCTCCACCTTCAATCAAGTATTCAATTTTGAGATGCTGTTGCAAAAAACGAAACGCATTTTCATAGTTGGAAAGCAAATCAGATTTAAAATCCTTCCGGTCAAGTATCTTGGTTTTTGTAGTACCCTTAAAAAGAACACAGGTAATGAAACTGTGACGAATATAGGTTTCAATATTTTTGCCAAAAAATAGTGCTCCGGCATTTGTAATCTGAAAGCCTGCTTTTTCTTCCGCGAAACCTAAATTCATCAATAAGTCTTTCCGGTTTTCAGGAGGCGTAATTACTGCTCCATTCAGAAAATGCTGCCACTTGGCATTATCAAATTCTACTGGATAATCAAAACTTCTACAGATTTGCATATCGAATTTAAACTTCCCAGCACCTGCAGCAATGGCTAATATTTCATTTCTTGTCAACTTCTGAGAATTAGGCCCCTCTCTTAAAAAGAATCCCTTTGAACAACGCACAGGCTTATCAAAACTTTCATCTACTGAAATAACAAACAGTTTTACGCCTTCGTACCGCAATGTTTTGATATGTATCAAAATCCGTGGATCACAGTTGTTGGCAATATCCTGAACTTTAGATCGTACTGTATTGTCAGTTGTACACCCAATAATTTTACCGCTATCCGCTACGCCTATGACAATCTTTCCCCCAGAAGCATTTGCAAAAGCAACCATCTCTTTATCGATACCTACCCCAATCTGTTTCTTGAACTCAACAAAATAACCTTCGCCTTGTTTGATAAGTTCTTGTAATTCCTTTTTCTTCATTAATGTTCCTTCAATAGAGGAATATCCACATTAACTGTATTAACTATAGGTCTTCGCAGATGAATTGATACTCTATATTGCATGATGCGACCAATGTAACACTGTGTATAGTATGCTGATTTTTAGCGCCTAAGCGCAGATTCCCTTTTTTTAAGTGAAATCAAGAGGATATATATTTTAGTATCAATTCATGTGCGAAGATCTATAAGGTCTGTGCCGGCGATGCCCATATGCTGCTTGATAAATATGTCAACATGGTCAAACTACGTTCTTCAGTTTAATTACCACGTCAACTTATAAACCGATGTACGTCCCGCAAGCCTGACGGTTTAATTCAATGTTGGCGGATTCTTTTAGCCCCAGGCCAGCTTCGGTTAAATTTGAGCTTCCAATAATCTGGAAATTCTTGCGCGGGTCATTATCTTTGTAGATATAAGTTTTGGCATGACAAAAATTGCGCTGGATTGTTTTTATCCTGACTTTTTCCTGCTTTAAAAACTCAACCGCTTTTTTTGCGGAAATACTTAAGTTGAAAGCATGGTTTACAGACAAAGAATCGCTCAACAGATTGATTATTTTGTCGTTTTTGGCTTCAATTTGTAATAGATCGCCCAAAATCATGCGAAATGATTTGGCATTGTTAACTTCGTCAAAGAATTTTGCAGGGGCGCTGGCAGAAAAATAACCGGTTACAATATCAACCCGGCCTGTTTCAACATAGTTTGACAATAGGTCAAAAACCCTAAAATGGCCGTTTTCATTTGACCTTGTCTTGTTATCAAGAAGCATATTTTAATGCTTTTCCTTCATTAACGGATGCCTTGAAAGTCTTCTCAAGATATCTTGGATACAAATTTCTTTTATGATTAAAAGTTTCCCTAACGAATTATTGTACAATGATTCATTCGGAAAACTTTTACCGTTAACTGTTAACCGACAACCGTAAACCGTAAACCGTTATCCTTTATCCTTTAAACATGGAATCTTATTTCTAAATTCCGTTATCTTGTAAAGGTTTATCTCAGTTGCTGAAGCACATTCTCCTTCTTCAGCCATTGAAAGGATTTCACCAGTTGGTGAAATGATCTGAGAATGGCCGCCAAATTCAATTCCCTTTTCCTTCCCGCATCTGTTAGTTGCTATAATAAAAATTTGATTTTCAATAGCTCTTGCTTGAGATAAAATATCCCAGTGCCTGATCCTGTCTATTGGCCACTGTGCCGATATTATAACTACAAGGGCTCCTTTAAGAGTAATTGATCTGCATAGTTCCGGAAATCTTAAATCATAGCATATCATCAAGCCTATAGGACATATAGAAGTGTTGCACACTACAGCCCTGTTTCCTGCAGAAAAATATCTATCTTCTTCAGTAAGTGGGAATAGATGTATTTTCCTGTAAGATCCAGCTATATTGCCATTGGAGTCAACAACATAAATTGTATTAAAAATATCTTTTCCCGAAGCTTCCGGCAAAGAGCCGGCTATAATCATATTGTATTTGGATGCTGTTCTTGAGAGTTTATCTATAATAGATGGTGTTTGTTTGGCATGATCGAGCAGCATCTGATTATCAAATCCGCAGGACCACATTTCCGGAAGCACCGCCATATCAACATCGCGGTCTCCTAAAATATGTAACCCTTCGACAACTTTTGCGAGATTTGATTTAATATCTCCAAGCTTGACATCAAATTGAAATGTTCCTGCTTTAAAAATTTTATCATTCATTCATTCATTCATTCATTCATTTATTGTATAGAAAATTATGTTTTCTTTATTCGATTTTTAAATAATTTAAATAGCGAAGCGACATCATTATTCGATGTTCGACGTTCGATGTTGGACGTTCATCTTTTAATTTGTTCTTTTCACATACCCCGTGCAAGTGTAAGAACATCAACACTTTTGGCTCCTTCATTTATTAGAACCCTTGCACATTCATCTGCCGTTGCTCCTGTTGTATAAACATCGTCAATAAGAAGTATACTTTCCCCTGTAATTTTTGAGGCATTGCCTATGCTGAAGGCGTTTTTGATGTTTGCCCGTCGTTGCTTTCGGTCAAGGCCGGTCTGAGGTTCTGTCTGTTTATTCTTTATAAGGGCATTTCTTTCAATCTTTAAATATGACAGCTTGACATTAAAGGCATCGGCATATGAAAACCATTCTCTGATTAAAAGATAAGCCTGATTAAAGCCTCGTTTTCTGAAGCGTTTAATATGAAGCGGAACAGGAACAATAAGATCAATTCTGTTCTTATTATTCCAATATTTGATGAAAGCGAAAAATAAAAGCATGCCAAGTGGTCGCGCCAACTGGATTTTACCTTTATACTTTAAACGCTGTATGGTTTTCATTAGTGTCCCTTCATAGACACCTACTGCACGTGCCATTCGGAATTTCTTCGGAGACTTTATGCATTCCCCGCAAACATGATCATCCCCGATGCGGCTTTTAAACGTGATGCCGCATATGCAGCAGAAGGGGGATTCAGCAGGCACAAAATCCGTAGAGCAGGCAGAGCATAAAAAGGGAAGCATCAATTTGTGAAAGGCGGATTTTTTGTTATAAGCTAAAATTGATTCATAATTAAAGATTTTAACAGGCAAATTGTAATTTTTATACATTGCAGGCTGGAAAAAAGATCCGCAGACCAGACATTTGGATGGCCATACAGCTTCTCTCAATGCTCTTGCCATCCAAATGAATAAACTACCGCTTGCAGCTCGATTGTCAGGAATCACGAATTTTATCCACACTTATTTCATTTTTTGTAACACTTCAGCGTTTTTTAAATATTATTTTTTGGGACAGGATTTACAAGATATTCAGGATTTAAATTATCGAAACTTTTCCTGTTAATCCAAATCTAAATCCTTATACCTTGATACACACCTTATTTATGTTGTGATTATATTTTATGATTTACTGGATAGCTACAATGAGAGTTGGCTTTGTTTGTGCACTTTAAATAAAATCTTGTTTATCCTGTTATCCTGTCAGATTCTTTTTCAAAAGGCTAAATTGTTACCATCTTTTCAATTATTTTATCAGCAAACTCGGAGCACTTTACCTTTGTTGCACCTTTTATCTGACGGGCAAGATCATATGTAACAGTACCGTCTTTAATGGTGGACTTAATGCTATCTCTTATTAATGTTGATGCTTCTTTCCAGCCCATATAATCCAGCATCATTGCGCCGGAGAGAATTAAAGAGCAGGGATTTACCTTGTCTTGCCCTGCATATTTAGGCGCTGTGCCGTGTGTTGCCTCAAAAACCGAGCATTTGTCGCCAATATTTGCACCTGGAGCCATGCCGAGGCCGCCTACCTGTGCTGCTATAGCATCTGAAATGTAGTCTCCATTCAAATTCGGAGTGGCGATCACCTGGTACTCTTCAGGCCTGAGAAGTACCTGCTGAAACATCATATCGGCGATTCTGTCTTTTATGACAACTTTTCCTTTTGGCAACTTGCCGTTATACTTATCAAAAAGTTCGTTTTCAGTAATGGTTTTTTCATCAAATCGTTCTTTTGCAACTTCGTAGCCCCATTGACAGAAAGCTCCTTCCGTAAATTTCATTATGTTGCCTTTGTGCATTAGAGTAACGCTCGACAGGCTGTTATCAATAGCATATGAAATAGCTTTTGCTACAAGCCTCTTGGTATTTTTTTCACTTATGGGTTTTATGCCTATACCTGAATCTTCTGGTAAAGAAATCCCCATTTTGTCTTTTAGAAAGGAAATCACGCTGCCTGCTCCCTCACTTCCTGATTCCCATTCAATGCCTGCATATACATCTTCCGTGTTTTCCCGGAAGACGACCATGTCAACTTTCTCTGGATTTTTCATGGGACTTGGAACATGGTCTATGTATTTTACCGGACGGACGCATGCATAAAGATCCAGTTCCTGTCTTATCGTAACATTCAGGCTCCTTATTCCTTTTCCTACCGGAGTTGTCAGGGGCCCTTTTATAGCTATTACGTGATCACGTATTGCGTTAAGAGTTTCAGAAGGGAGCCATTCGCCTTTTTTTTGATATGCTTTTTCGCCGGCGTAAACCTCGATCCAGCATATTTTTTTATTTTCATCGTAAGCTGCCCGGACTGCGCTGTCTATCACCAGGCTTGCTGCGCGCCATATGTCAGGACCTATTCCATCTCCTTCAATATAGGCAATTACAGGGAAGTCAGGAATATTTAAACTCCCATCATTATTTATTGTTATCTTTTTCATGTTTTCCATTAATCTGCATTCCTTTCGTAGAATTTTGCTGTCTGAATACTTCATACATTACAACTGCTGCTGCAACAGAGGCGTTCAGGGAATTTATTTTTTCTATCTGTGGTATTGAAATTAAAATATCGCATTGTTTTTTGACAAGGCTGCGTATGCCTTTACCTTCTCCGCCAATAACAATTCCAAGTGAGCCTGAAAAATCACAGGAAAAAACGTCTTTATCTGCATTTTTGTCCATTCCGAAAATCCACAAGCCTTTATCCTTCAATAATTTTATTGTATTTACAATATTTGTTACACATACCACATTAATATGTTCAAGCGCTCCGGCAGATACTTTGGAGACTGCCGGTGTAGGCAAGGCGGATCTGTCTTTTGTAATTATTACTCCGTCAACTCCGACACAAAGAGCTGTTCTGATTATAGCGCCGAGGTTATGCGGATCTACCACATTATCTAACAATAAAAATAACTGTTTGATATCAGTATGCTGCGGCCTATCAACAATATCATTGAGTCCAACAAATGAATATGGACTTACCTTTGCTCCAATTCCCTGATGCAGATCAGTTTTGGTTAAATATTTAAGTTGAGATGGCTTTAGTTTTTTAATAGATATCTTTTTGAACTCAGCTATTGCCTGCAATTTTTCAAATTGCTTTGGTATTTTGTCTTTTGCAATATATAGCTCAAAAAAACTTCTCCTGCCGGCCTTGAGAGCTTCAAAAACAGGATGGAAACCATATAGTATTTCTGTCTTCAAAGCGAAACTCCGTGTCGTTCCGTGGTGAACTATTACGATTAAAAGGATTTATTATTCCGGCCTGTACGGTATTTCTCTATAACGGATATCAGATCAGCAACAGCAACTGATAATTTATCATTGATAATTACATGGCGGTAAAAATCTTTGTTTTTCATCTCTTTTTCTGCGGCATCGATACGCCTTGAAATGACATGTTTGCTGTCAGTCTCTCTTGATTCGAGGCGTAATTTAAGGATATCTAATGAGGGCGGCATTATAAAGATGGTTATACTGTCATGGTATTGATCAAGAATCTGTAATGTGCCCTGAAAATCAATATCAAGGAGTATGTCACTCCCAGCGGCTAAGCCCTTATCAATAAATTCTGATGACGTGCCGTAATAATTACCATAAACTTCTGCCCACTCTGCCCACTTGCCGTTTTTTATTCTATTTTTAAAATCGTCTTTTGTTATGAAGTAATAGTCAATTCCATTCTGTTCTCCCTTCCTGGGCTTTCTTGTTGTGTATGATACCGAATAAAGCATATTCGGAATCCGGTCAAGAACGGCTTTGCAAAGGGTTGTTTTACCGGCTCCTGATGGCGCCGATATGATAAAAAGATTGCCATCACAGCAAATCTTTTCTTTATGGTTTGAACAAGCCTGGCTATTTTCCTGATCATTCATGACAAGTTATTCTGAGGCGTTAAGGATAGTATAACGCAGTGATATTGTTTCTGCCTGTATAGCTGAAAGGACAATATGATTACTGTCCATGATAATCATGGCACGGGTTTTACGCCCCTGGGTTGTGTCTACAAGACGTTTATTATCTTTTGCTTCATCTCTAAGGCGCTTCATTGGAGCAGAATTGGGCTGTACAATAGCCACGATTCGATCAGCAACTACAGTACTTCCAAAACCAATATTCAACAACTTCTGTTTCATGTTTCCTCCCTTTTAAACCTAAGTTGAGCGATTTTTTGCGAAGAAATGTGCCAAGATCTTGATGCAGCAAGGTTTGCGAAAAGCGTAGGCATACCAATGGATATGTCGAGATTTTTCGCAATCCCTTGATGCGCAAGAGATTGGTGCAGGTCGAGTAAAAAATCGCTTAATTTAGGTTAAAGCTACTCAATATTTTGTACTTGTTCTCGTATTTTTTCAAGCTCGGATTTAACGGTTACAATTGTATGTGACACATTTGAATTCCCTGCCTTTGCTCCCATTGTATTAAATTCTCTGCTGAATTCCTGAAGTAGAAAATTTAACTTTCTTCCAGCGGATTCCTCAGAGCCCATAATAGTCCTGAATTCTTTTATATGACTTTCAACTCTTAGTATTTCTTCAGAGATGTCGCTTCTATCTGCAAAAAAAGCCGCTTCCTGTGCGATCCTTGCAGGGTCAATATCAATCATGCCTTTTGTTAATGCAGTTATACGCTCCTTCAGTCGTTCCTGATAATGAGATAATAAGTTTCCGGAGTCCTTTTTTATTTGACCAGTACTTTTTTCAATAAAGTCAAGTCGATTGGTAAAATCCTTAGCAATGAAATCTCCTTCCTTTTTCCTCATAGCATTAAGGTCATCAAGAGCTGTGGTTAAGCAGGTTTTTATACTATCCCAACAATTGTCCATATCTTTGCTGGTTTCAACAGGTTTAATAATTCCGCCTGCGTTCACCAGAAGATCCAGGGAGATATCGGCGTTTATATTGAACTTGTTTTTAAGTTTGGAAAGTACATTAATGTATGCCGAGGCTTTAGGTTCATCTATATCAAAACCATATGCGTTTTCGGAATCATCTGTTATCCGTAGTTTAATTTCTATACGGCCTCGTGATACGTTATCAGAAATCATACTTTTAATTTTATCTTCCAGGCAAAGATATCCATGAGGTGCTCGCAGAGCAATATCAAGATATCTGCTGTTATAGGAGCGAATTTCTATTGAGACAGCTAATTGATCATTTATGTTTTCCGAACTAGCATATGCAGTCATGCTCTTCATCATTTTTTGCTCCTATTAAATATTTTTTGTAACTACTCAGGTGTTTAGACTGAAGGCTATAGGCTGAAGGAAACAGATGATTCCTGAGCGTTATTTTCTATGTTTAAGACAAAATTTCCGGCCGTTTTAAGAAAATATTGGCTTCTGGGAGTCTTTTTCCTAAAGGTCTTCAGTCTTCAGCCTAACCAACCTGAGTAGTTATTATTTTTTTTTGACCAGGATTTACAGGATATTCAGGATTGAACTCCGCTCCGCTTCACATTTTTAAATCAACAGCATATTTATTTCGTACCATTTCAAGATAAGCAACCATGTTTTTTTCAATATAGTCAGGGTATGTCCATGATAATTTTTTAAATGATCCTTTTTGATAGATCAGAGTAAGATCGGCATAGATACCCATACCTATGTAGATTCTGTGTGCATAGTTTTTGCCGGTTGCGAGAACAAAACGTGCGTGAAGCATATAGCCTGGATCAATGTTGATCAGACGCTTATCGTTTTTTGAATATTTTTTTTCGATTTTGTTTGTAATGATTTTTATTTCCGGCAGAGAACTCTGTTCAATGAGAGATTTAAATGCAAGAACTCGTCTGAAAAGTGGAGAACCCATTTCAGATTCGTAATAGCTGGTATAGTTAAAGGGCAGCCACTGACTAACCATGTCAATAGAGCCGATTTTTTCAACAAGTTCCTTTATAACCGGAACAATAAGGCTCTTTTCCTTCATAAAGAGCCCTACAACAAGTTTAGCAGGTTTAGGGCTTTGGGGTATACTCATATTTCAAGAATCAATGCTTTTTGCCTCATCAATGAGCATAATAGGGATATCATCTCTTATTTCGTATAAAAGTTTACAATTATCACATATAAGCCCGTCATTTGTATCGTTAATATATATATCGCCTTTACACTTTGGACATGCAAGTATATTGAGAAGTTCTTCACTTAACGCCATGATTGCTTTCCTTATATTAATAGTTGATACAGATAAAACAAATATGCTCTGTTCTCATTAATAGAGTTTTTGTAACACTTTAGCTTTATGAAACAAACCAGATACGCGTGAGCTTCAGGTGTGATACATTCAAAACAGGAAACTGTTTGAGCGTATTAGATATCGTTAAGAAAGAATCCAGTATAAAATGCCATTTTCTGCATGGCTGTTTGCTCAATTACCACAATTTCTTTATAGTTATGGCCGATTCTTTCTTTATGATATCTTATACGTGAGTTTTTCATGTTTTGAATGTATCACACCTGAAGCGGATATATTTCAAAGCGCTAAAGTATTACAAGTTTTTTATAACAGATAATAAAAAGTTTGCCAAGCAGGATGATAAAAGATAAAAATAGGTTTAAATTGCTTATTTTTTCGAAGGAATAATTATTATCAAAGGCCATAATGTGAAAGTTGCACTTGTATGTAAAAAATATTCTCTGCAAGAGGGTGGTCTTGAAAGATATACATATTTTTTAAGCCGCGAACTGGTTCGCGCGGGCCACGAGGTCCATATCTTTGCCAATATCTGGCAGGAAGAACCAGGTGTCATTATTCATCGTGTGCCGGTGATTCGTCTGTCTTCTCCCGCTAAGAATCTCTCCTTTGCCTTTTTTACAAACCGGGCTCTATCGAAAATGAAATTCGACATAATTCACAGCATGGAAAGAATTTTTTATCAGGACATATTCAGGGTTTCAGATGGCATTAATCCTGTCCAGATGCAGCAAAAATATCCCCACCCTGTTGTTCGCTTTATTAAAAAGATTGGTCCCAGACGGATAGCTCTGAGTTATCTGGAACACAGAATATTTGTGGATAAAGGGTGTAAAATCGTCATGACTAATTCCGAGCTTGTCAAAAGAAATATTATTGAGCATTACAGGGTGGATCCTGAAAACATAGTTGTAATTTACAATGGGGTAAATACATCAAGATTTAATCCCAAGGTAAAAGAAAAGTTCAGAAGTTCTTTAAGGGAAAAGTACGGCATAAAAAAAGAAGAATTAGTCCTTATCTTTGTATCAAATGATTTTAAGCTAAAAAGGCTTGATTTGGTTTTAGAAGCCATGGCTTTTTTGAAAAATAATAAAATCAGGCTTTTTGTCATAGGAGCAGATAACCATAGAACATACCGGAGATGGTCTGATAACCATAGCATGGGCAAACAGATTTTATTCCTTGGACCCAAAAGTAATATAGAAAAATATTATGCCGGCAGTGATATATTTGTTTTACCTACGCTCTATGATGCCTTTGCAAATGTCTGCCTGGAAGCTATGGCCTGTGGCTTGCCTGTAATTACCACCGATTCCAATGGGGCGGCAGATCTTATCAGTGATAATGAAAATGGTTATATACTTAAAACACAAAAGGCAGATGAATTAGCTGCCGGAATAAAAGCCCTTGAGCCGCTGTCGAACAGGACAAGGATGGGAGATAATGCGGCTGCAAAGGCAGCATGTTTTACAATGGAAAAACATGTAACAAAAGTACTGAAGCTTTACGAAAGAGTCAGCTCTAAGGGCCAAGAATGAAGGACTTTTCTTCGCAGATTGAATGCATAAAAAAAGATCATCTGATATTTAATAAAGATTATCTGGAAGTATTGGATGATGTGCATTTTGATTCTTTTGAGTCTGTCTGGAAATACCAGGATGGCGAAACCATAAAAAAAATAAAAGCAAGGTCTGTAATACGTTTTGAAATTCAAACCGATAGCGGCAAAAAATATTATTATTTAAAACGTCACAATACTGAATTTGCAGGTATAAAAAGAATTCTTGCTTTATTTTTTCCAAAACCGGTTTTGTCTGAAGGCAAAAGAGAATTTGAAAATATATGCGATTTTCGTAAAGGCGGGCTTGGAACAGTTTCACCTGTTGCTGCCGGGGAGAGATTCGTTAAGTTTTGTTGGGTACAATCTTTTCTCATAACAGAAGATTTTTCTCCCTTTATTTCTCTTGAGTATATGCTAAGAGACAATCCTGAATTTTTTATGGGGAAAAACGCTGGTGACAGAAAAAGAAATTTGATTAACAGGATCGGTATTTTTGCCAAAAGGATGCATGAAAAAGGTTTCAATCACCGTGATTTCAATGCCACCCATATACTGCTTTATTATAAAGTCAAATCCGATGCTCCCGATATAGCTCTTTTTGACCTTCAGAGAGTGGACAGGAGTTCGGTTCTTCAGTTTAGATGGATAATAAAGAGCCTTGCAGAATTGAACTACACATTACCTGAAAGCCTCTTTGATGAAGAAGATAGAATTCCCCTATTGTTATCTTATAGAGGTAAAAAGAAACTTAATTTATGGGGCTGGTTACAATGGCTATGGATAAAGAGAAAAACAGCTCGCATTAAGAAACACACTGAAAAGATGATGGCCAAAAGAAAAGAAAGAAGACAAAGGGGATTGATTGAAAGATAAGCAAATCCTGTTTGGTAACCGTTCACGTGTTCAAACAAAGTAAGCAAGAAAGAAAATTTGCTATTTCACCAGCTTGTCTGTGAAAATGATGCAGCCCTGGCATAATGGTATATTTTATAACAACAAAGAGTATACCTTAGGAGGTGACGGAATTGTCTAAAGTAACCGCCAAATATCAATTCACAATACCTGTGAAGGTTAGAAAGGAAATGGGCATCGTTCCTGGAACTGAAGTCGATATCACAAAAGAAGGGCAAAAGTATGCTCCTTACGTCAAGATAATAAACCTGCGATTTTAGGGTGTTAGGATGACGGGTTATCTTAAAATCCTGCTGATTATTCTCCTCCTGTTATATATCATCAGTCCCTTCGACTTCCTTCCGGATTTCATCCCTATTACGGGCTGGCTTGACGACGCTTTCCTTGTGGGAGTTTTTGTCTATTACCTCAGGCGGGGAAGGCTACCAGGCTTTTTCTCCTGGCGGGGAAAGTTCTCAAAGGCTGATCAAGATGATAATAGATGGTCTGATCGGGCCGGCGGTTTCGAAAAAGAAAAAGCTGACTCAGGATCTGAATCTAAAACTCAACCCGATCTCAAAGACCCTTATGAAATTCTCGGAGTAAAGCCCGGAGCCGGCCCTGAGGAAATTCAGGCTGCCTATCGTAGGGCCGCTCAAGCTTATCACCCGGATAAGGTC
>JAJSZW010000108.1 GCA_030262895.1 Deltaproteobacteria bacterium
ATCCCTGCCAAAAATGAGACCCGGGTGAATTCGATTTTAATCAATAATTACCTTTGGATTCTAAATCAAAGCGGCTGGCAGGAAACCCATATTTTTCAGGCCCCACTCTCCTCAGAGCGTTTTAAGGCAAATGTAGTATCTGCCATGCAAAAGAAAAAAATAATCGGTGTAACCAGCAGGTACGTCATAATTTCAAAGAAAAAAAAGGTTTAACCAAATCAAGATTAAAGGAGGTATATTATGCGATTGATCGAATGGGAAGTTGCTGAGGATGGCTATGAAGAGCAGATTATTATCCCAAAGGAGAAGAAGGAGCTTGCTGCCGAAGAGGGTATTAGCACAGAAAACAAGCAGAAAGTGACCGTCCGGATAATGAATCTAAAAACAGGAGAATCCTACATTAGTCGGTTGGCCATTACCGGAAATCATCAAATCTATTTACCAGCAGAAATACAAAAGATGCTAAAGGATTCAGGGACAGTCCGAATCCAGATTCTGGGCGGGTGAAAAAAGTAGGCGGAATAGCCGGCAGAAGAACGGAAGTATAAGCAACATTTCGATGTTTTGGTTTCTTCTGTTTTTCTTAGTATAAATAATCACATAGCGTACATTAACAGGATATGAAACGCATGAAATCATGGGCGTCCCACTGTATGGGCCCATGAAATCATGGGCGTCCCACTGTATGGGCCTTGGAAGAAGAGTGGGAAAAGGCTGCAAGGGGGACGGATGGCAGAGATTACGCATGGGGAAACGAGTTTGACAAAGATAATTGCAATGTCAAAGAGTCGCTCCTGGGCGAAACGACAGAAGTGAACCGCTATTCAAATGGCACCAGTCCTTTTGGATGTTATGACATGTCCGGTAATGTTTGGGAATGGACATCGACCTGGTATAATACTTCCCAGAAGGCTAAGGCGCTACGGGGCGGTTCTTGGTACGGTAATCGGTTCCTCGCCCGCTGTGCGGACCGCTTCTGGCTCAATCCAGTGCTCAGGTACAACTACATTGGATTTCGTTGCGCCAGGACATTTTAGCCCTTTGTTCTTTTAGCCTTTTACCCTTTGACACCCCAATTCGACGACAACTTGCATCAAGGCAAGATGTTTGCCAAATTTGTGCAAAGACCAGACTATGGCTTTCTTGAGGTTTAGCCCTGCGCTTTTACAACACTGATCGATGTAGTCTTTTAAAGTGGAGGAGTAAGATCTTTAACAAAATAAATATCTTGATACTCACAATAAGTTGAAAATTCGTTCAGGTATCGTTTAAGCTCAACAATCGAATTTTTCGAAAACCCCGATCCAGCTCAGCCTGAAGACAAAGTTGTATAAGATGTTTTATGTTGCACCTCGATACGATATTAACATCTTGATTTTCATGCATGTTTCGCTCTCCTTCTTGCTTTTTTTAGGATTTACAGATATATTATTTGCTAAAATCTGTAAATACAATTAATTAAGCATGTTATAATCTAACTGCGCGAAACATACATTATGTTTTTGGATTTCACATCTTAAAGATGTCAGGTAGTCATCCTACTTATTAGTAAGTTGACGAATTCAACAACGGCCCGGGCGCCTATATACGGTATGCGGTCTGTCCCGCCAAGGCGTGATTTGAGGAAACATGAAAATAAGCAAATTCAAAAGTTACGAAAAAAAAGGAGGAAAAATGAAAACGCGATCCCTTATTCACTCAATGGTACTCATTATAATTCTGTGTTTCTTTGGAGGTTCAGTCACCTTAGCGACAGGCATTGTAGCAGATAGGAACGATCCAAGGCATATTTACTGGAAAAAAGATGGGGAAAAATGGAATAAAATTTATAAGAAAAATGCAGAATTGGAAATCTTAGAGGAGAATGTAGACACCCCGCCCATTGAAACACAAAACGCTTCGGCGACAAGTTGGGAAAGCCAAAGTCTTTTTAACCCTTATTTTACTATTTCTGTGAATTCATGGGCAAAAGTGGTTGCTATTGGAGATATAAATAGTGACGGGAAAAAGGATGTGGTTCTTGCTACAGGTTTTTACAACAACCCTACGAATGATAATAAGGTGTTTGTTTTTCTCCAAAATTCAAACGGCAGTTTAAACCCTCCTGTTCAATATACACCGTCAACTTTTTTCACAAGTGATATCGAATCGATTGATGTCGCTGATGTCAATGAAGATGGAAAAGATGATGTAGTGATTGGAAGAAGATATAACGGGATCGAAGTCTTATTACAAAATGATTCAGGTACACTAGATCCTTCTGTTCTTTATGATTCCCCCAATTCCTATAAAATAAAAGTCGGAGATTTTGACAGTGATGGATTAAATGATGTAGCTGGAATCAGCTGGGGCAGTTGTCGGGCGGATATTTTTCTTCAGGACCTTTTTGGAGAACTTAATTTTGAAAATGCATATGATGTATACTATGCAGGTTACAATGACCTTGATACCGGAGATGTCAACGGTGATGGATTAACTGATCTCATTGTAATGAGCGGTCAGTCTTATGCCTATGATAATTTTGGAATTTTGATTCAGAATCAATCCGGAACCTTTAATTCTGCCGCTTATTTTGATCTCGGTTTTGATGTCAATACAAGTGGAGTTGCAGTAGGAGATATCAATAACGACTTTTTAGACGATGTGGTGGTCACTTATGGAGGCAATAGCCCAAATTCATCTATTGGCTGTTTTTATCAAAATGGCGAGCCATCACTGTTGAGTCCTCCAATTTCTATTGCTTCTTATGACATCCCTGAATCGGTTGTAATAGGAGATATGAATTTAGATGGGCTTTCGGATGTTGTGGTTGTTCATGGAGGCTGGAATCGGGTAGGTGTTTATCTGCAAAATCAGAGTGGTCTTTTAGAAACGGAAGTTCTGTATCCCATTTCTTATGCCAGTCACTACAATCCTCATGGATTGGCTGTCGGAGATATTAATGGTGATGGATCTAATGATATTGTAATTGCTGATTACAACTTCGGATTAGTTCTTCTTTATAACACATTATCGATTCCTCAGAATCCTGTTCCTGAAATTATAGCCAATGGTGTGAGCGGTGAACTCCAGGTCGGGAAAAAGGAAAATATGACTGTATCGATTTCTTTAGATCCAGGATTGTACCAAGGGCAGCAAAAAGACTTATGGATTCAAAGGAGTGTTCGCAACCAAAATTATTGGTACGATCTTTCCCAAGCTCTCTGGATTCCCTCCAAAACTCCGATCGCAGCTACCATTAATACCCTTGAACCTTTGAATGATCATATTATTTTTTCAGAACAACTTCCCAAAGGAACTTATCAGTTCCTGATTGCAGTGGATGATAACAACGATGGAGTTTTTGATGGGAATCACCTTGATCAAGTGACTGTGATCGTTGTTAACTAAGCTATCAGGAGCTAATTAGTATCTGCTGAATTTCTTGTGAGCAGAACTATGGTGTCAAAGCTTGAATTGTGAATTAAACTTTCCCTTATTCACAATTCAAGCTTTGACACCCTCTTGCCCCCACGGTTTCGATCACAATAATCCGGGCGCTGTTTTCGATAATTGCGATAATATCCGGGATGCTGTTCGATCCACTGTTTATGGTAATCCCCTTGATCGTTTTTGTAATCCAGATCAGATGCTATTTTACTTTGTTTCCATTTGTTTTTTCTGGCACGCCGGCAGGCTTTCCTGTTGCAATAGTTTTGATTTTTTACGCGAGGATTAGCAGGAACCATTCTTCTGCAATTGGCGCATTTAATCATTGGCTTCATGGTATTTTTTACCATAAAGACAAAAATGTATATTTGGATTATTGCAGAAGCAATAAGATCTGAGATCGAAACAAAAGTCCAGTATTTACGGGTAAAGGACAGGGTTAGGCCGAAGTCTCAGGGGTTCCCAGGGGCGAATACCTCGGGACGGGCGGTTTTGGAAGGCAGGGGGGAGCCCTCTGCTGTTGGGGCGCGATTCCCTCGCCCCAACAGCGTGCACATTGCCACGGGTCAGGCGTGTTATTTGTTATCCACGACCACCAGAGTAGCGGTCGCCACGAATTCACCGCCAGCCTCTTCCAGCCTGGCAGCGGTTTCGTTGTCACAGGAGAAGCCCTCTGCAAAATTCTCACCTTTGAGCCATGGCGCGAACTTCACATACAGGCAAATCGTATAGTCCTTGGGCACGTCTTTCAAATGGGCCTCCGCATTGGTGTCGGTGACCGCTACGTCAACCACGGTAATCCCCGATGTCAGATCGGTGGAGATCGGTGTCAAAGCTTGAATTGTGAATTAAACTTTTCTTTATTCACAATTCAAGCTTTGACACCCCCAACTTATGTCAACAATCACAACTTGGAGACGAAATGGATGATCGTCAGATACGTTATTGCATGGCTTCCGATGGTAGTGATCGGGGTTATTAATGGTGTTATCCGGGAGCAATGGTATGGCAACTACCTTAGCGAGTTGAGCGCTCATCAAGTATCCACTGTTACAGGAGCAGTTCTTTTTGGACTTTACATTTGGACAATCAGTCGCATCTGGCGGCTTGAGTCGGGGGTGCAGTCACTTTCCGTTGGATTTATCTGGCTCGCTATGACGGTTTGCTTTGAGTTCTTTTTTGGGCACTACGTGGACCGAGCTTAAGCAGGCAGTTAAAAAGGCGAAAAAGAAATCTTTTCGAAAATCCATGTTGACATTGCATGATTTAAAGTTTATATTTTGAAATATAAACTATATATGGCGGAGGTCAGCATGAAAGCAACAGCAAAAGACTTACGGTTTCATTCTAAAGAGCTACTTGACACAGTTAACAGAGGTGAAGAAATCGTCATTACCTTTCGGGGCAAACCTTGTGCTAAACTTGTCCCATACCAGGAAATTAAAAAGAATATTAAGAGTGTAAAAAGCGAATTATTCGGTATTTGGAAAGACTATGATGAAACACAAAATGTAGATGAATATGTAAGAAGTTTACGTAAAGGAAGGTTCTAATATGCTTATAGATACGGATGTACTCATTTGGTACATGAGGGGTAATGAAAAAGCATATAAAAGGATTGAAAAAGAAAGTAATTTCTTCATTTCCGTCGTCACCTATATGGAACTTGTTCAAGGCATGAGAAATAAAACCGAATTAAATTGTCTTCGCAAATCGTTACATGAGTGGAATGCCAAAGTTCTTTATGTTTCAGAAGGCATTTCATCTAAAGCCATGTTTTACGTTGAACAGCATTACCTTAGTCATTCATTGCAACTCGCAGATGCACTAATTGGGGCAACAGCTGTCGCATATGGCCAACCCATTCTTACTGGAAACGATAAACATTATAAAATGATAAAGGACATTCAAATTAAGAAATTCAGACCATAGCACTTTGTTGCCGCCATAATCTGCTTCTGCTGATGTCTTGATATCATTTCAAAAGATGCTATGATGACAATATGAGAACGACACTATCAATAGATGATGATGTGATGGAACGGGCACGGGCCACCGTCTCAAATCTCTTTTCGATTAAAACAGACTAACATTAACGTCATTATTAAAAGAATAAAAAAGGAAAGATTCAGAAGGGGATGAAAAGGTCCCATATTATGAAATTCACTTTTGCCGATGATCGCATCTGCATAGGCCTGCACCATAAAAACCTTGGGATATAAAATCCTCCATAAGGCAGGTTCCAAATTGATTGAGGACGGGACAGCGGATCTTACGATGTCACTATTGATAAGCTGATAACCACCATCGGAAATAAAACCAACGAACAGAATTCCCATGGTAAAAAACGCACTGATAAAATCCGGCAGAAAAAGAGACAAAAAGCAGACGCATGCAATCACAAAAAGAAGGTTGATCGAACATACCAAAGATGCGGTCAAGTATCCCGAAATGAAGGTTCCTGTTTTTGCCCATACCGTCAAAAAGATCGTCAAGTGAAGTATAAACATGAAAACAAGGCAAAGTGCCCAGGTGCCGGTGACGCGGCCGAGAACATATTGCCATCTGAAAACAGATCTGGAAAGAAACAAAACGACGCTTCCATCCTCATGATCCCGGCTGAATATCTTCATTGAAAGCATGGAAACCATCAGAAACATTCCGGCGGCAATAAGATGAAAAACAATTTTGGAAACATGCCAGGCAACCGTAGCGTTATCCACCATTTTCCCATTAACAGTATATCCGCCGTCATAACATCCGCGGATCGACAATATGAATAGAATGGAAAGACCCAGGAGAACATAAAAACTTTTATGCCGCATCTGGTCCCGCATGGTATAGACCGTAATTTTTATGACGTTATTCATTTTCATGCTCTATATATCGAACAAAAACATCTTCGAGCGTCTCGTGACCCTTCACGATTGCGTTAATGGTATCCTTGATAAGGATTTTCCCCTTGTACATGATCGCCGCCGTTTCACATGTTTTTTCCACCTCTGAAAGCAAATGGGAGTTTAAGATCACGGTCACTCCCTTACCACGGAGGTTTTCAAGAATTTTTCTAACATCGCGGATGCCGATCGGATCGAGCCCGGTAATGGGTTCATCCAGTATCAGCAACATTGGCTGTCCCAGCAGGGCAGCCCCCAGAGCGATGCGCTGTTTCATGCCTCTCGAGTACGCCGCGGAATTTTTCCTTTCCAGACCTTTCATGGAAACGATCTCGAGAACTCTGTCGACTTCCTTTTCGGCGTCTTTCCCGGACAGGCCGATTAAAGAAGCATGCCGCGACAGATATTCAAATCCGGAGAGATACGGCGGGATCATGTGCTGTTCGGCGATATATCCGATGTGTTTGCGGGATTCCGGGTCGGATGCAGGCAGTCCATTGATTGTAATGCTGCCCGAGGAGGGATTGATAAAATCGAGAAGCATCCGGACGATGGTCGTCTTGCCGGCACCGTTTGGTCCAAGCAATGCAAAAGACTCTCCCTTTTGAATCGTATATGAAACATTATCGACCGCGGCAAAGGCCCCAAATTTTTTTGTAACGGAATCAAGTATAATCATATCAATGCATTATCAAATAGCACCCTTTAATCACGGTCGCAAGGGGGCCAAGGTACGACCCATTTTTCTCCTTATCAGTTTAACCTCTCAAAAACCGTTTAATACATTCACAACCCTGTTCAATTTTCGGGAAAAACGTATGGAAATATTCCTCAGTGACATAATCGACACCCGGCCAGGTCTCCAGCGCCCGAACGCCGTCAAAATCGACCGCTGCCACTCGGAAGCCCAGGCTCGTCGCCGGCATATAGAAATCCGATCCAGGCAGTACGGCGATGCTGCTCTCTCCAAGAAGTACATCAACCAGTGCGATAGATGTGATAATCCCTCGCTCTTGAAGCTGTTTTCGAAAATTTTCAAAATCAGGGAACAGGTAAAAAGAACCCGCGGGTTTCGGACAATTCAATCCCATGCCAATAAAACGAGTGTGTAAATAACTGAGAATATACTTATAAATATCACATGTTTTTTCCACAAACGGCCGGATTTCGTCAAAGTCACGATAGGCTTTTAACGCGGCATATTGCACGGGTGCGCTGACAGCGCTGAATGTTTCGCTGACCACTGATTTTAATGCGGACATCATGAGTTCCAGTGAATCCGGAATCAGAACAACCCCCAAACGATAACCGCCGGCGGCAAATGATTTTGAAAGCCCACCGGAAACAATGGTCCCTTCCGGGTAAAAAGTTGCCAGGCTACTCATGGGCAACTGATCAAAATCAATCATTGCATATATTTCATCGGAAATAACAATCACTTGGTATGCCCGGCAAATTTCAGCGATCTCTTTGATTTCATTTTCATGGTAAAGCGCGCCGGTCGGATTGTTCGGGTTGTTGAATATCAACAGCTTCTGCGACTGCCCGGCACTGTAGCAAGCCCGATCCAGTAGTTCCGGAGTCAGCCGGTAGTTGTTCTCCCGGGATGTCGGTATCGGAATGATCTCTTTGCCCCTCAGGGCCGCCTGCGGGCCATAGCTAACCCAGCTCGGAACAGGTATCAGAAGCGGGCCTTCCATCAGGTAGATAATCTGAAAAATCAGCTCTTTGCTTCCGGGCCCGACGCACACATCCAACGGCTTGAAATCATAACCGAATTCATTCCGATAAAATCCAGCAACCGCTTCGCACAATTCCGGCAGCCCCTGTGTGGGAAGGTAATCCTTCTTGTCTGCATTGTCCCGAAGGGCTTGCTGGATAATTTCCGGAACAGGAAAGGGCGACTGGCCGAATCCGAAGTGCACGATATCTTTCCCCTGCCGGCGAAGCTCCAGGGCTTTTAAGTTGATAGCCAAAGTTGCGGACTCTTTAAGACTCAACACCAGCGGATTTAAAGCGGGTCTCATACCTTTCTCCGGAAATTTGATGAATTGTTAATTCTGCTTTATCACATTCGTTTAACGCCCCGGTATCCTCCCATCAGGCCGCTCGGCGGCAAGGCTATCAAACAGTCCAGGCTCTCTGGACGGTTCAGCAAATGCACCAGAGCCTTCGCGGCTTCGTTGCGGAAAGAGTGAACCGTAGGGAAACGGGCATTTGTAAATGCTACGTTTTCCTCAAACTTGACAAATGCTACAGCCGCCCGAACCTGCTTGTTAGCGACTTATTTGGTGATCTGATACGTCTAAAGGATATGACCTTATCAATATTTCGGCAGATATGCCTAACCCTTTTTGAAGCTTTCTTATCATCTGAAGCGACATTGATCGTTTTCGATTTAGTATTTCTGAAACACGAGCTCTGCTACCAAGATATGCTTCAAGATCTCTACGAGTAAGGCATTGGCTCTCCATTTGGTGAATGATTGCTTCAATTGGATCAGGTGGGCCAATAGGATAGTATTTTTCTTCGTAAGCTTCTACTAATGTTGTCAGCACATCTAATTTGTCACCTTCAGGGGTGTTAAGATCAGCTTTCATTAAACGTTCAATTTCAACTAAAGCTGCGTTGTAGTCACTTTCTGTTTTGATTGGTTTAATGTCCATAAAATTACCTCATATTGTGGTAGTGTCAATCTTGTCATATTCATTATGTGTACCAACAAATCCAATATAAACAATTTGGTACGGGTAATTGATAGCTACTACAAGACGATATTGTTTTCCCTTTATGTTGAATATAACACGATTGTTGGCAACAAAACCGGATATTGATAACATAGCATGTTTCCAATTTGGGAGCAAGTGTTTTTTGAGAAGTGCTCCGCTTCCACCCTGATCTGATTTATACCCGAAGCTTCGTTAGTGCCTCGCACCGCTTAACCAGCGTGAAAAGCGCCAGCTTTTTCACGTCTGAATTGAATTCACCTAAGAGCGTCCTCTTCTACGTCCCCGGTCACCGGTTTTTGGGCTTATTTAGTTTGCCCCTTCATTACGCCATACTTTTCACCCATAAGAATATGCTTATAGATATCTTCAGTATCCTGGTCTGGATCAAATTTTGTGGCTGTTTTATCTGTTTTCGGTGCTGTGATTTCAAACCCGGCTTTTTCCTGAAAAAGCATAACGAAATCAGACCCGCCAAATAGGAAATTACCGAGCATGACGCCTTTTTTATGAGTGATTCCAGGCCTGACATTACCCTCAAAGTTTACAGAAGACACCTGGGCCATACCCATGGGAATAAGTGCTACCAGTCCATATTTTCCAGTATCCACGACTACATACCCACGGGTCTGGGTAAACTGCCAACCTATCGAAACGATCGGAACATATTTGCCTTGTTTCGGACTCCACGACACCTCCAAAACAACATTTTGCACTATGTTTTTCTTTTCTTTAATTATTCCGCCAACAGCGAAATGATAGCGATGATAGTCGTAGACATTCAGGAAAGTGTGGGTGAGTACGCCATTGGCAAAGGCATCTTTGTACTGACTATCCTCACCAAGCAGATCCTTGATACTGTAATAAGTCGTAAGTTTGACTTTCAGTCCGCCGTCTATCCGGATATTTGAATTTCCATCAATTGCCCAGGTTCCCTGAGGGACGGAATCCGCCGGTGCAACAACCACGGCAGGATCGTCAGGTGAAGCGATGGGCCGCATATCTACAGATTGTAAGTATCTGGAGAAAAAATCATTAAAGGTCATCCAGTTTGATAAAGGTTCATACCACCCTTTCTGTAAACCGAAGAGCGGGTCGTTATAAAACTGCTGATACGTTTTCTGGTTCCATGATTTTTCGGTATCTAAGAATGCTCCCCAGGCATTGGCAAAATTGCGTGCCCATGAGGAAAAAGGTTTGTAGTACTGAATCGAATTTTTGAACAGGCCCTTGTCTTTTAATTCATGCAGGGGTTGGTCAATCAGGAAATAGAAGTAACAGATACTTTGAAGTATTTGCTCACGTATGAGATTTGTCGGATTTTCAAGTACGTCTTGTGGGATGAGCTCTGATGCACTGTCTATGTAATCGTAATAGTCCGACAGGTTCTGAGCAGGATTCGTTTTCGGGTCAGGATTGATTTTTTTCGCTTCGGCGATGGATGCTTCCAGCATGTTCCGGATTTCCGGATATTTCTCCACTAAATTTATGAGTTCCCGAGTTATTGGCTTATGACTATTGTCCTCTGCAAAGACTACGCTTGCGGGAAGAATCATTCCTAACAATATTATTATGGCTAAAAAAAGTCTCATCCTATAAATTATCTTTTTCATTTTTTTACCTCCTGGACCGGTTAAGTGTTAACAAAAAAACAGCCTTTGTTATACCTTTACTCCAATCACTTATAATTCACCTTTGTACTATGCTTTTTTTCCAAGAAAGATAAGAGATAAGGGGCAAAAGTAGACTTGACCCATGACCACATGACCCCCAATTGAGATTAGCAAATTAATAGCAAGTTAAATAGTAAAATGCGTCCCCTTCTACCTCTCTTTCAGGTCGTGTCAATCCTTATGGATTTGGCCTCCTTCTTGCGTATTCTCTCAATCGATTCTTGCACTTCAGGCGTTTTCGAGGAAATCTGCGTTGCCGCTCCTTTCTTAAAACGGAAATCGCAATGGGGACAGCCGTCGGCAAGCGTTTGGGTACGGATAAGGCCCCACCCCATGGCCTCGCTCAACACAATGTCTGACATGCAGACGTACGGGGCAAACTCCTCTCCCCCGTGTCTTTTCACAAAGGTGTGATTGCCGCATTGAAGGTAATTGACGCCAAAATCGAATTCGTCTCCCTCTCCAATGAGATACTCGACCTCAAAGTCGCCGAAACGAACCTTTTGCTGTTGCCGGGCTCGCCTCGCCACAATCTTCCTTACAAGGCGAGAAAACATGAAACGCCTCAACAGCCACCGCTTCCATTGCGGAATCTCAGCCAGTCTGAAGCGAAGTACCTCGTGGCAAAGTTCCCATGCCTCTCCAGGTAGCTTACCATGTTTCTTCATCGCCTTATAGGCCGCGAGCTCTTGGGCGGTGATGAGAAGAAAGCTATTGAGCAGTCTTGCGCGCAACCCATTAATGTAGGGAATCTCCGGGATAAGCTTCTCATATTCCTGGCGGACATCTCTCTGCAGCGTGCTGGTGAATTTCTTGCCATAGTGTGCGACAAGCGAGGCTTTTATCAACACAGAAGTACTGTCAAAATCCTTCAGGAGCTTCTCTTTGCGCGCGCTGTAGTAGCCCATTATTTGACTTGGCATTTCATCCACCTCGGATTTGTCGCGTCTCAGCTTCAGCTCCATCCCGTTTGTTCGGACCTCGCCTGTTGCATTAACTTTCCGTCAAGTTCCTCGACAGCCTCTTTGACTTTACGAGCCGCTTGATCTTGGTACAGTCCGGATCCAGATCGAAAAACCTGACGCCCAGAAGCTTCCCCATTTTTTTACCGATCGTCGTTTTTCCGACACAACCGACGCCTGTCAAAAATATG
>JAJSZW010000109.1 GCA_030262895.1 Deltaproteobacteria bacterium
CCTCAACAATCTCACTACTTCGGAAATAGAAATCTTATGATGTTTGCCTATCTTATAGGCCTTAACCTTCCCTTGTTTTATCCATCGATAAATTGTCACTCGATTAACTTTAAACAACATAGATAGTTCTGAAGTAGAGTAGAGCGGTTCCATGATTTAACCAACTTCAAAAATTAGGCAATATGCAACCATTGCGTCCAATGTAACTATTGTATTAATCGGCAAAAAATAAAAAAACTTTAGAGCTTATTTGCGGCAGACTTAATAAAAAATTGTTTTGGCTCTCTGGGCACTAGTCGAGTGGTAGAATAGTGCCAAATAGGTTCAGGGAAACGTCAAAGTCAGTGCTAAAGTGCTAATATTTAGAGTTTGTGGGGGCCTCAAAATCCGAAATACGGATATCGCCTGATCTTATAAAAATGGTCGAAACAATCTCTAATTTCGAATATCAAATGACCAAAACATATCAAGCACTTATGCAATATCTATGGCGCTCCACCATGTTTGAAATTTTGAATTTTGGTCATTCGTATTTGTTTCGGATTTCGAGCTTCGTGCTTAGAATTTATTGAAAATTGAATAAGTAAGCAATTCTTGTGAATTAAGGAGATTAACGAGGCGTATGAGAGGGCACTATCTTTTTTATCTTCAGAAGGAGAATCCGAAAAAACCACATCACAATTTTATTCTAATCGGGAAACTTCCGGGGAAACTTCAGCAGCTTCTCAAATACGTCCATGGCTGCGTTCCTGACTTTTTAAGCGCTCCCAGGCGGAGTCTTTCAGTATGGTGCAATGGTAAGGGTATAGGAACTATTATAAATCAAGAAGAGAAAGACATGCTGTGTGGGACATTGACGGCGGGTTTTTTGTTAAGGGCTCGGCAAAAAGATATATCCCGGTTTTTAACGCAACGTCCTGAACACTTCTATCATTCAGGTTTCTTGACATATCACTTTGCCGGACATCCAGGCACTTTCAAAAGCCTGTACAACCTCGGGATCAAATTGAGTTCCTTCATTTCTTAATATCTTCTTAAGAGCATTTTCCGGCTTTAAGGCTTTTTTATATGGTCTAATAGTAGTTATTGCATCAAAGCTGTCAGCCACGGCTAACAGTCTTCCTTTGATAGAGATATTTTTCCCAGCCACGCCCCTTGGATAACCCTTGCCGTCAAATCTTTCATGGTGCTCAAGGATATATGGTACTACAGATTCTAAGAAAGAGATGTTTTTGATTATTTGGGTGCCGATCAAGGGGTGTAATTTTATCGCATTGTATTCATCATCGGTAAGTTTTCCTGGCTTGTTGAGTATGGAATCGGAGATGCCTATCTTGCCAACGTCATGGAGCATGCCACCCCAATCAATGAGTTCTATCTCGTTTTTGTCCCAGTTAAGCTCCTCGGCTATTGCTTTAGAAAATCGGGCAACTCTTTCAGAATGTCCTCTCGTGTATGGATCACGTGCCTCTATGGAGTTAGTAATGGCTTTGATGGTATAGAAGTAAGCAGCTTTCAGATTGTTAAACAAGTATGCATTTTCCAGGGACAGGGAAAAGAAATCTACTAAAATGTATAGAAGTCTTAAGGTTTTCTGTCTTATAAAGTCATTGTCTTCTTCAAAGACAATGACAGTTGCACCTATAGTTCTTTCCAGGTTGGAAAGGGGAGCTATCATGATACTGAGAGGCCGACCGCTTTCTTTTCCAAAGACTTCAGCCGGGACACTCAGGGGAATGCCTTTGCTGATGGCCAGTCCGAAGTTTCCCCGGTTAATTTGGGTCTCGACTTCCTTTTGAATAACAGGCGAAAGTTTTTCAGGTTTTGATATCTTGTGGACGAACTCAATACATCCCTCTTCTACAAGGAAGACAGAACAAACTTCTATTTTAACCAGTTCCCTGAGCTTGACAAGCCATGTCTCAAGTATGTAATGAACATCATAAGATAAGAGCCGCTCGGATTGAAAGTAACTTAACCGATCAAGCTTATCCTGAATGCTAACAAGCGCGCTGTTTGATTCTTCCAGAAAGCGCAGTTTTTTGACCATTGATTCAAGTTTATTTTGATCGATTAGTTTTTGTTTATTTCGCATTTTCGATAAATCCATATAGCCATCGTATTTTGCGACCTGTGCTGTTAGCTGTTAGCTCTTAGCTGAATGTGTTATCCATTTAATTTTTTAAGCTAAAGGCTAATTGCTAAAAGCTAACTGCTAAAAATCTTCGATTTGAGAATAGCATCCAACTGACTATAATTTCAGGTGTTTTGAGTTTTCGTTCAGGCACTAATTAAGTTCCATATTAGAAATGCTTTCCTCAAAAAGTTTTGTGGATCTTTGCATAATGTATTCAAGATCACTTAATTTAAGATCCAGGATTTTCCATGCTTTTTGATTAACAATCGGCACCCGTTTTTCTCCGCCTGATCCCATACGAAGGGATATGCAGAGAGTGTTCCCGACGTGAACGGCTGCAACCTCTTTAGTCAGGGTGTCTGGCGTATCGGACAAATGGTGGTTGGCTATCATGTTGATTGTTTTCCGTGGCAAGCACCACTTTCTTGCCAAAGCGCTTCCGGTCTGAGTATGATCGAAACCCAGTATTTTTTTTTCCGATTCAAACATCTGCGATCCGGTCTCCACAACATTGGCTACTACACCTTCAAACTCTTCGCGCAAATAGGTAGCATGGATCAGTTTTCCTATGTCGTGAAGCAGTCCCCCTGTGAAAACATCTTCAGGGTTTTTTATATAGGCGGTTTCAGCCAGAACCTTCGCTGAAATCGCGCATCCTATGGAATGTTTCCAGAACTCTTGGATATCAAATGCGCTGCTCAATTTTAATTGTTTTATAGTTTTATACATAGAAGTTGCGAGCACCAGGTTTTTTATTTCGTTTAGCCCCAAAATTACGATGGCACGCTGCATACCTCCGATTTTGTTATGAAAACCATAAAAAGGGGAATTGACAATTTTGAGCACCATGGCCGATACAGCCAGATCTTCAGAGATGATGTTGCTTATCATTCTGATTGATGAGTTCTGTACATTAAGAATGCGTGAAAGCTTTATATAAATAGTAGGCAAGGTTGGCAACTCAGCAATGGAATTTATTATTCTATCAATATTTTTCGATTTCATCAGTAGATCCATTTGTTTGATTTGCAGCCTGTTTTAAACTTGCCTTTTTAACAATCTTGTATATTTCCTCCATGACAGGATTAGCTTCAAAAGGTGGAAATAATTCATCAAGCTCCCTTTCAATTGATTCAACAACATCATTCGACAGGGTTTCCATTTCTTGTTTTATCAATTGATCGCAGTCGATATTCTTTATATCAACCTCGGTGATTCCCCAAGTCTTAAAATAATTGATATGTTTTTCAGTCAGTATATTATCTTCATACAGAATGACAGTGCCATGTCTGTTTACAGCAGACTGCGCCAAAACCATGCCGGCCTTTAGATCATTTATATTTAACATACCCATGGGCCAATCCTCCACTCGACCAATCCACTAATCATACATTCGCTGTCTTTTTTGTAGAAATTTTATCTGCAATTTGCTTATAATTTTTGTCAATAATGTTTCTTCGTTTTTTTCGGTCTTTGCGAAGTAAAGGCCGTAGATGTAGTGTTTGCTTTGAGAATCCTTTTCAACCCTTTTTGCCGATACCTTTTTTATATGTACCACCAGGTCTTTCTTTTTAGATGGAAATACCAGTTTAACATTTTTCAGATTTTCACCGGATTTAAAGACCGCATTCTTTTGAATTTGAACGCTATTGACAAGAGCGCCTTTCAGACTGATGTTGATAACATTCATCTCAATATCGGCGGATTGTTTTTTAAAATGAAGTTTTGTCTCAAGCGGAACTTCTATTCTAAAATGCTCCCTTCTTTGTATTTTTTCAATGAATTCCGGAAACCTTATCCATATTTCGTTACCGATAATCTCCCCTTCCGATGTTTTGAAGATATACTGGAGATTATCGTTTCCAATGAATTCAAAGCGCATTTCCCAGACCTCGATGTCAGAAACAGCCTCCTTGAAACCTTTAGGATAATCGATGAGAAAAAAAAGCATGTTTTTTCTGGCCTGTATATCTATAATGATAGTTAATTGTTCATAATCCGCACCCAACAGGCGCATTTGGATGAGAGTTTTATCTTTTCGTAACTGTTCAAAAATATCGAATTTGTTTTTTCCTTGAATCATTTCAGTTCCAATTAGTACTATTTGTATAAACGCAGGTTTTGTTGTGCAAGCTAACGGGGTTTACTTTTTTTCCCTGATAAGGTATAAACAAAAAAATTACCATATACTCTCTTTTATGTCCATAAAAAATTCAAGAAGTGATTCAATGTTTCCGGTTTATCCGGGTTAGGTAACAAATTGAAAAAATGGAATTTGAACCTGTAATAGGGCTTGAAGTTCATGCCCAGCTAAAGACAGATACGAAAATTTTTTGCAACTGTTCAACATTATTCGGAGCGCCTCCCAATACTCATACCTGTCCTGTTTGTCTGGGCATGCCTGGTATGCTTCCGGTGCTTAATAAAAAGGTTGTTGAATACACAATTAGAATGGCTCTGGCAACAAATTGTAAAATCGAGCATGAAAGCAGATTTGCACGCAAAAACTATTTCTATCCCGACCTCCCAAAAGGCTACCAGATTTCCCAGTATGAACTTCCTATTGCTCAGTTTGGATATATAGATATTGAAGTGGGCGACTATAGTAAAAGAATAGGTATTACAAGAATACATATGGAAGAAGATGCCGGCAAGTTAAGCCATGATCCCGGCAGACCGGTTAGTTTTGTCGATTTTAACAGGACAGGCGTACCCCTTATGGAAATCGTAAGCGAGCCGGATATCCGGTCGCCGGAAGAAGCAGGGAATTATCTGAGACAGCTAAGGTCGATTGTACGTTACCTTGGCATATGTGACGGCAACATGGAGGAAGGGAGTTTCAGGTGTGATGCAAACGTGTCTGTCAGGGCTGTCGGCGCTGAGCAATTCGGAACCCGTGCAGAGCTTAAAAATTTGAACTCATTTAAGCATGTTGAGAAGGCACTGCATTATGAGATTAACAGACAAAAGGAAATTATTTTTGACGGCGGCAAGGTAGTGCAGGAGACAAGGCTATGGGACCCTGTTGCAAACAGGTCAACATCAATGCGCAGCAAAGAGGAGGCTCATGACTACCGGTATTTTCCGGATCCCGACCTTTTGCCTTTGGTTATAGATGAAGACTGGATAGATGCTGTGAGGGAAACTCTGCCTGAATTTCCGGCTGAAAAAAAGAAACGCTTTATAACGGAATACGGTCTTCCTTCATACGACGCAGATGTCTTGACGGCAAGCATGGCAACAGCAAACTATTTTGAGGATTGTTTAAAAATATTCCCCGAGTCCAAAACCGTCAGCAACTGGATTATGGGATCGCTAATGGGCCTTTTAAATGCCGAGGGAAAGACCATCGAACAGTCGCCCATATCATCTCAAAACCTGGCGCAACTGCTCAGGCTTATCAAGGAAGATATTATAAGCGGAAAGATTGCAAAAGTTGTTTTTGAAGACATGGCAAAAACAGGAAAGGCGCCCGATAAAATTGTAAAAGAAAAGGGCCTTGTCCAGGTTACTGATATTTCCGCAATAGAAGAAATAATATTAAATGTTCTTGCAGATAATACCAAAGAGGTTGATGATTACAGGAATGGGAAAACCAAACTTTTGGGTTTTTTTGTGGGGCAAGTAATGAAGAAGACTAAAGGCAAGGCAAATCCAAAGATAGTTAACGAGGTTTTGAAGGAAAAGTTGGATAAAAAGTAAGGGATCGGGGGTCGGGGATCAGGGGTCAGGCCAATTCATAGGAATTAAAAAATATAGTAGGGGAAAATGAATATATTTAAAAATAACTACGTAAGTACAATCTGTATTCTTATAATTTTAATAATAGGTCTAAATTCAAATTCAGCATTTGCGAAACAGTATCGTGTTGCAATTATACCGTTTAAGATAAATGCCGAAAAGGATATGACATTTTTAAAAGACGGCGTGTTTGATATGCTTTCTTCCAGACTTTCCTCTGGAGAAGATGTGAAGATTGTCGGCAGGCAAGAGACTGAGAAGGTCGTAAAAACCGTTGAAGGTATTTTAAATGAAGGGAAAGCAAGGGAGGTTGGAGCCAAACTTGAAGCAAATTATGTTCTTTTTGGCAGCCTGACAATTTTTGGAGACAGTGTTAGTATTGACTCAAAAATGGTAGATGTTACAGGGGATAGAGAAACCCTTGCTTTTTTTAACCAGAGCCGGGGGATTGGCGAGGTAATACCGAAAATAAATAATTTTGCAGGGGAAATAAATGAAAAGGTATTTGGCCGGGTTGTGCCGTCAAAAGAATTACCTGCAAAGCAACAACCTCAGCCGGAGCGGACAGACAACATATATGCTCATCCTGAAACGCTTGTGCAGTCTTTTGATGATTATAAAATTGCAGGTGAGAGTAGCGATCTAAATCCGGCATTTATTGTTACGCAGTCTAAAAAACACTCAAGGGAATTCTGGAAGAGCAAAAATTTCAGGGAACTTATAAATGGTATTGCATTAGGTGATGTTGACAGCGATGGTAAGGTGGAGACAGTAATCATAACTCCTGATTCAGTACATATTTATCGGTTTGAAAATAATCGATTATCAGAAATAATGAAGATAGATAAAGACAAGTATAAAGTTTTCATCGGAGTTGATGTCGCAGATATTAATAACAACGGTTATCCTGAAATATTTATAACAAGCCTGAATCCACAAAGAAATGTTATTAATTCAATTGTGTTTGAATACGATGGTAAAAATTATAATAGAATCGTAGATAGTGGCGCCTGGTATTACAGGGTGGCTGAACTTCCAGGCCGTGGAAGCGTCCTGTTCGGTCAGAAGCAAAAAACAGGCGGACCTGATACTTTTTCCAGCGAAATATTTGAAATGGCTTGGAACAATACCGAATATGTTCCGGATAGAAAAGTCATGCCGTCAAACCGTGCGAATTTAATGGGTTTTTCTCTTGGAGATGTTATGAACGACGGAGGAGAAACTGTCGTTGCTTATGACAAGTCTGATTATATAAGAATTATCAATCAGTCAGGCAGGGTTTTATGGACAGGAAATATTCATTACGGAGGCAGCACGCATTATTATGAAATGCCTGCGTTTGAGCCAGGCTCCGATAATCGTCAATATTATCCAATGAGAATGATTGTAACCGATATTGATTTAGACGGAAAATATGAAGTTATTGCAGTCAAAAACTATGACTTAACAGGAAGGCTCTTGAAACAGTTAAGAAAATTCAAAGAAGCTCAAATAGAGTCGCTTTCATGGAACGGCCTGGGGCTCACAACTAACTGGAAAACAGCAAAAATCTCCGGCTATATACGTGACTTTGCTATTGGTGATTTTGACAATGATGGAGAAGATGAAATAGTAGCGGCAGTAATAAGTAAAAGCGGTTCAATTATAGGTACTCGTCCTAAAAGTTCGGTTATTTCTTATGATCTAAAAAAGACGGCTCCGTAAATCCCGCTTTAGCGGGACTGCGTTGCGCTACATCTACTACCCTGTTAAGGGCTCGCTAAAAAATAACTTGTGAAAGATAACCCTTTCTTGATTCTTAAACCTTTTTGCCAAAATATGAAAGAACATATTCTGTATCGTGCCATTCATGTTTTTTCCTGCCCATTAAAGCACTGTGTCCGCTATACGGATATTTGTTCAGCTCCTTTATGTCTGACACTATTTTTGCTCGCAATGGATTTAGATGAATATAGCGGATCAGTTCCCTGAAATACATATCTTCCTGACAGATAATTGTTTTTAATTAAACCTCGGGCTCCGCCCGAGCGACCCTAAAAGGTTTTACCGTTCCGACGAGAATAAATATACTCAATAGTATCAAAAAGAGAAAGAACAATATTTTTGATTCCCTCTCCTAATGGCATGGTCGTAAGATTAAGAAATAAAATGTTTATGATAAGAGAATATTTAACGGCAGAGTAAAGCGTTTTTTTGAACATCGAACATCCAACATCGAACGTTGAACATCGAATGATGAAATCGCTTCGCTCCGCCAGTTTATAAATTAGCAGAATACCTTATTCAAAATTCGACGTTGGACGTTCGATGTTCATAGTCTTTTAGCTGAATAGGCTATATCCTGAATATTGGATTGTAATCTGCAGCAATTGCGATGCTTTTAGACCCCTTCGAGGGGTCTTCATCAAACCACGTCCTATGGGCGTGGTAGGTGATTAACACCTAACCCGGATAAACTGGAAAAGTGTCTAAACCAAATATTATTGTGATCTGCGGCCCAACCGGTTTGGGCAAGACCGCTGTTTCAATTGAACTCGCCATAGAGTTGCATGGAGAGATTATTGGTGCTGATTCAATGCAGATATACAGATATATGGATACAGGCACGGCCAAGCCGACTCTTGATGAGCAGGCTCAAGTCCATCACCATTTGATAGATATTGTTGACCCGGATGAGCCTTTTGATGCTGCTATGTTTGCGAAGATGGCCGGCGAGATGATAATGAAGCTGTATGCTGATGGTATTGTTCCATTTGTTGTCGGGGGCACCGGTCTTTATATTAAAGCTCTTGTGCATGGCCTGTCCCATGCAGGGCCGGCAGATACGGATATCCGAAAGCGTCTAAAAGAAGCGGAATTGTTTCATGGCTCCGGATTTCTTTATGAGAAATTAAGCAAATGTGATCAGAAGGCAGCGGAAAAGATACATCCGAATGATACATACAGGATAATCAGGGCTCTTGAGGTGTATGAGGCAACCGGCATGGCTATCTCGCAATACAGCAAAGACCACGGGTTTGAAAAAAGACGGTTTAATGTTTTGAAAATAGGTCTTCATATGGAGAGGGAAGCTCTGTATGATCGTATTAATCGAAGAGTTGATGCAATGATAGAGGAGGGGCTTGTTGATGAGGTGAAGAAGCTGCTCAACATGGGTTATTCTGAAGACCTGAAATCCATGCAGTCAATAGGTTATCATCACATGGTTGATTTTATTAAAGGCCGTATTGCCTGGGAAGAGACAGTTCGTACATTGAAACGGGACACCAGAAGATATGCAAAGCGTCAGATGACATGGTTTAAGGCCGATCCGGAGATTGTATGGGCGGAACCAGAACAGATAGATTATATTAAAAAAATGTTACAAAATTTCTTGCAAGGATCGAAGAGATAATAAATATATAGTGTAACGGTTCACGGTTCACGGGTTCACGGGTTCACGGGTTCACGGTTTTTTATCAATTTTATCAGCTTATCAGCTTATCAGGAGAGCGCTAATTTGTCATGAAAGTAGCTATTGCACAGGTAAATACGGTAATTGGTGATTTTAAGCATAATTTTGACAAAATGATCTATTTTGCCAATAAGGCAAAAGACCTTTTATGCGATCTGGTGGTATTCCAGGAGCTGGTTATTACAGGTTATCCGCCCCGCGATCTTCTTGAAAAAAAGGATTTTGTTGATGCCAATCTTGCCTGGCTGGATAAGCTTGTCGGCTCAATAGATGGCATAGGAGTTATTTGCGGGTTTGTTGACAAAAATTCAAAAGATGAAGGGAATCGTCTTTATAATGCAGCCGTGCTTTTTGAAGATGGCAAAATACTGCATAAGGCATATAAAGGACTTCTTCCAACCTATGATGTTTTTGATGAAAGAAGGTATTTTGAACCAGGCCGGTCATTCGGAGCTTTTCCGTACAAAGGACGCAGGATAGGGCTAACTATCTGTGAAGATGTCTGGAACGACAAAGACTTTTTCAGTAAAAGAATATACCATATAGATCCTTTGTCTTTGATGATAGAAGATGGCGCTGACCTTATAATAAATATATCTTCTTCTATTTTCTATGCCGGCAAGAGAGAGCTCAGGTGGAAGATGCTTGGCGCTGTGGCTAAAAAATACAGCGTTCCCATAATATATGCAAATCAGGTGGGTGGAAACGACAGTTTTATTTTTGATGGAATTAGTACTGTTTTTGATCGGAATGGAAAGGTGATTGCCAGGGGCCATGATTTTAAAGAAGACCTTGTAGTTTGTGATTTAAAAGATTCTGAACCATCAGGTGATATGCATCCTGTTTCGGATTCAGAGACAGAATCTCTCATAGAAGCTTTAATTATGGGGACCCGGGACTATGTAAAGAAGTGTGGCTTTTCAAAGGTGGTTGTAGGATTGAGCGGCGGGATTGATTCTGCATTGACCGCATATATCGCTGTGATGGCGCTTGGCCCTGAGAATGTAATGGCTGCATTTATGCCGTCACAATATACTTCCGCAGAAAACTTCGAAGATGCAAAGGAACTGGCGGAAAATATCGGAATAGAGCTGGTACAGATTCCAATAGACGGTATCTTTAAAGAATTTCTGAAATTTCTTTCACCTTCTTTCAATGAGGGTGATCCCGATATTACTGAGCAGAATATACAGGCTCGAATCAGGGGCACCATTCTCATGGCTCTATCAAACAGGCACGGTTCGCTTCTTCTTTCCACCGGAAACAAGTCGGAGGTTGCGGTTGGCTATTGCACCCTGTATGGCGATATGAGCGGAGGGCTTGCTGTAATTTCAGATGTTCCAAAGACACTGGTCTATGAACTTGCCCGCTATATAAATACTGACAAAGAACATATTCCAAAAAGAATAATAGAAAAAGCGCCTTCTGCGGAGCTAAAGCCGGGCCAGCTTGATCAGGATGACCTGCCGCCTTATGAAATACTTGATTCCATTTTAAAGGGATACATAGAAGACTTCAAAAGCGTTGAAGAGCTTGTTGATATGGGATTTGACAGGAAGCTTGTGAAGGATGTTATTTCAAGGATTGACAGGAATGAGTACAAGAGGCATCAGGCGGCTCCGGGTCTTAAGGTTACATCAAAGGCATTTGGTTATGGAAGGAGATATCCCATTGCCAAAAAGATTGCACCCTATCATCCGGCACCTGGCCCCTGACACCTGATCCCCGACACCCGAAAGGAGTTAAGGCAATGCCTTCCCTTGAACCCGTTTATATAGAAACCCATAAAAAGGGATTGCTTAAAAAAAAGATAAAAAAGGCACGTGAAATAATGAAGGCCTGCGTCCTGTGCCCCAGAAAATGCGCGGTTGATCGTCTTTCCGGCGAACTGGGCGTATGCAGGACAGGTGAGAAATCTTTAGTATCAAGCTATCATCAGCATTATGGAGAAGAAGCACCTCTTGTCGGCAAAAACGGTTCCGGCACAATATTTTTTACTTTTTGTAATTTGTTGTGCATTTTTTGTCAGAATTACGACATCAGCCACGAGGGTGAAGGCGAGGAGGTGACAGACAGGCAGATAGCCGGCATGATGATTAAGCTTCAAGATTTGGGCTGCCACAATATCAATTTTGTTACTCCCTCCCATGTTGTGCCTCAAATACTCTCTGCTGTTGAAATTGCTGTCGAGGAAGGCCTGAATGTCCCTTTAGTTTACAATACAAGCGGATACGACAGGGTAAATACTTTAAAACTGCTTGAAGGCGTAATAGATATTTATATGCCTGATTTTAAATTTTGGGACCCTGAAGTTGCCGGGCTTACCTGCAATGCAGAAAATTATCCTGAGATTGCCCGCAAGGCGGTAATCGAGATGCACAGGCAGGTTGGAGACCTTGTTATAGATGAATCAGGCATCGCAAAGAGGGGACTTTTGATAAGACACCTTGTTCTTCCCGGCGGCCTTGCAGGAACGCGCGATATAATGAGATTTATAGCAAATAAAATCTCGAAAAACACCTATGTAAACATAATGCC
>JAJSZW010000110.1 GCA_030262895.1 Deltaproteobacteria bacterium
ACATAAGAAGCAGTTCCCATATCTCCTGGAATAAGTATTGGCTGCCCTGTTTTACGGTATTTTTCGCAGAGCCCCTCATGTCCGGCTGGAAAGGATCGAGTGGCGCCTTTTCTGTGTACGCATACCGCCCGTTTTTCACCATCCACAATATGATATTCTTTTTTTGCTATATTATGACATACATCATAAACCAGATTCATGCTAAGATCTGTTGGCCCCATGCCGAAAACTCTTGAAAAAACCTCACGGGATCTGTGTAGCATAATTTGCCTGTTAGCCCATGCATAGTTTGCAGCACAGGCCATTGCATTGTAATAGCGCAAACCTTCTTTTGACTGAATCATAGCGCAGGCAAGCTGTCTGTCCGGCAGATCAAATCCTAGTTTTTTGACATGTTTTGTCATGAATGCGAGAAAGTCGTCACAAACCTGGTATCCAAATCCCCTTGAACCTGAATGAAGCAGCAATGTAACCTGATTTTCAAAGAGACCGAATGCTTGAGCAGCAACTTTATCAAAGATTTTATCAACTACGCCTATTTCAAGAAAATGATTCCCTGAGCCTAAAGTGCCAAGCTGCTTTCGTCCTCTTTCCAGCGCCCTTTGGCTCACAGTTTCAGGGTCAGCATTTTGCATGCATCCTTTGTCTTCTGTATGCTCAATATCTGAGTCTTCTCCAAAGCCATGCCTTACGGCCCAGCTACTGCCTTCTTTAAGAACTTTTTTTTCTTCTGCTATTGAAAGTTTAACAAAACCTGTTGAACCTACTCCGGAAGGAATATTCTGGTAAAGCGCATTTATAAGATCTTCAAGCCTTGGCCTGACTTCCTCTTCAACAAGGGAAGATGCTGCCAGACGAACACCGCAGTTGATATCATATCCTACTCCGCCTGGTGAGATTATACCGTTTTCCCAGTCAAATGCCGCCACACCGCCTATGGGAAAACCATAGCCCCAGTGCATATCGGGCATTGCCAACGATGCCTTTAAGATGCCGGGAAGTGTTGCTACGTTTGCAACCTGCTTTAACGCTTCTTCCTGCTTGATGTCTTTAAGCATTGAAGCGCTTGAATATATAATGCCTGGCACGCGCATGGCACCGGTTTTAGGAAGCTCCCATCGGTATTCGTCTATGTTTTTTAATTCAATGGTCATTTTTTCACCTGAGATGAACTCGTAAAAAGGTAATAGTTCAGCCACAAAGGCACTAAAACACCAAGATTATAATATAATTCGTAACCGTGAACTGTCACATCAAATGTATTAAACATCAAATATTATCTTCGACTTCCAACCAAGCGGTCCCTTTTCAACCTGAATTTGGTGGTACGTTACTGCCTTTATCTCATTTTTGATTTCATGACGGTCAGGATCATAAGAATCGAACTTAACTGTTGCTGTAAGTTCGTGTTCTGTCAAATAAGAGATATCTGTTATTTTAACAAGCATTTCTTTGCATGTCCATAGATATAACAGTTCTCTCAGCCAGTTTACCATAGTATCAGGCCAGTCATCCCCGGTTATATGGACTTTATGTTCATTTAAGCCTTTTAAGGCATTAATATCTGTAATAAGATCAAACAATGCAAATGCGGCGTTAGCAAAAAGGTCTTTTGCGTCAGCTCCAAAAACGTGAATGCCGAAATCGGCTGTATGGTCTATTGTCTCGTATTTCATTTAGGGTTTATAGACTTTCAGATAATTAATTTCACTGTGTTATCAGTCGTCGACGTATAACTAATACGCCTTCCTCCTTCTGGCCTTGTGAAATTAATTATCTGAAAGTCTATAGAAATAAATAATCTGGATTGTTTTTTTGTTAGCTCGGATAAAGCGTATAATTCCATGCAGGATTTATTCCATTAACCTGCATCAAAAATATCCCTCAAGGTAATAATTCGATCAAAATATCCATAATTAGTCAGAAAATCATCCGCTCCTTCGGTTGTGATCAGCACTTTGTGAATAGTGCTGTTTTTAGGGTTAGGGAAAAGGGCCAGTTTTTTTTCAAATTCTTCAATAATTTTTGGTGTAACTTTGGATTGCAGATATTTTACCTCGCATAGAGTGTAAACTTTGTCGTCTCTATCATATACCAGATCAATTTGATAGCCTCGTTTTTCCATATCCGTCCTCCGATTAAAAAAGGCGCCGCACTTATACCTGACCGATTCAAATCCAAGTATTTTGGCAAACAATCTTTGGTTTTTCCTGCACATCCTTTCGAAGGCGAATCCCAGCCATTTGTAATGAGAATTCGTGTTTAAGGCAAGGGAAGGATTGCTGTTAAAATTGCCTTCATCAATATTTCTCTCAATCGGTTTTATAAATTTAAAATAAAACTGAAGATAGGCGTCGCTGATACCATATCGGGCAAGAAGGCTGTTTTCCTTGAGATTAAAGGGGGTGTATTTTTGAATAAAGCCGCATAACTCCAAATCAAGTAAAAGTGAACTCAAGGTTCCGCCCGACTGCAATTTAAGATGTTTGAGTATTTGATTACGATTAGCAAAGCTTCGTTTACTAAGAAAATCTATAATTTTTTTGTAGTTCTTGTTTCTTGCCAGACTACTAATGAAAATACGTTTATATTCGTGGGAAAAAAAGCTGCCGGCAGTAAATGTGTTCTTACAGAGACTTAAAAATACAGACGTTTCCTGGTTGATCCACTTCAGGTATTCCGGGATTCCACCAACACTAAGATAGGCGTCCATGATTTCTCTATCGGACCTTTTTTTCAAAAACTGTCTTGTCTCGGCCAAACTGAATTCTTTAAGAGAAATTTCATACAAGGAGCGATTGTATAGCGCTTTTGAATGAAGGATATTATTAACCATAAACGATGGAGAGGAACCGCATAAAACAAGAATCAGCTTTTGATTGTGACGGAAATGGTTATCCCAAAAGTATTTGAGTTCTGAAATAAATTTATCTTTATAATCAGCCAACCACTGAACTTTTTCAAAATAAAGTGTCCAAATTCCTTTTTTAACAACATTAGCAATGAGCTTAAAAAATTCGGTCCAACTTCGGATTTTGACTTGTGCCAATAAAGCATTATCGCTGTATTCAGAAAACTGCCACATCACATGTTCCATCTGTTCAGGTTGCGATAATCCTTCGATACCTTCAAATTTCAAAATATTTCGTTTCCTGAATGCCTGTTCGAGAAGTTCAGTCTTTCCCACCCGTCGTCTGCCATAAACGACAACTATTGAAGCCTCGCCACTGTTGCTGATTTCGGACAGCTTCTCCAGTTCATGGTTCCTTCCAACAAAATTTTTGTTACATTTTATCGTTTTTGGTTTTATTTGATTATTTTTTCTTGATATCATAATAGGTTTACAATGGATAAAAACAATTTTTTATAGTTTGTCATTTTTTAGCCATTTAGTCAATAATTTTTCCCTTTTGGCTATAATCATCATATAAAATACAGCCAATTAAGCAACTATTTATACGATTTGGCTTGATCTAAAAACTTTCTATTTCAATATTTTTAGGATTGGTATTCGGATTTGTTTCGGATTTCTGATTTCGATATTCGGATTTTGCCTGAACATGACTTTTCGTTCAGGCATTAGTTATGTTGTGAGTATTTTGGAAGAATGGGGGGACGAGGGAACTACTTAGATCGAGTGTTAGTCCAGGATCGCAATAATTTCGCCTGTTCGTTCAGTATTATATCCGCCTAATGCTTCAACTCGCTTTTTAAATTTTGCTGTGTTTATGGTTTCAAGCAGAATCCGGATATTTTTTGACTCGAAATGTTCTTTTGGAATTACAAGATCGTATTGTTCTGTGACAACAGGTATAAAATTCAGATTAAGCGCCTTTGCAGCAGCATAAATTCCCAAACCCACATCTGCTGCTCCGCTGAGCACTGCAACCGCCACAGACATGTGAGTATATTCCTCATTTTCATATCCCCTTATTGCTCGGGGTTCAATGCCGAGCTGTTGCAACCTGTAATCAAGAAGGATCCTTGTTCCCGATCCGGCCTGTCTGTTTATGAACTCAATATCATCCCGGCCAAGATCTTCTATCCCTTTTATTTTTTTGGGATTGCCGGGAGGTACAATCAGCCCCTGGTCCCTGAATACAAAATTGACAAGCCTTATGCTGATATTGGGCAGATATTTCTTTATGTATGATATGTTATAAGAACCGTCTTCAGTGTTTAGAAGATGTGAGCCGGCCAGGTGACATACTCCCTTTTTTATCGCCATCAATCCGCCCATGCTGCCGACGTTGCTTGAAGAAAGTGTAATGCTGCTGTGTTTTGACCTTATCTGATCGGCCAGGATGTCAAGTGAGTTGTCATGACTTCCAACTGCGACAATTGTATTTTTTATAAAAGACAAGGGGCGCAAAAGTTCTGCATTGACATTTTCATAATTGTTTAATCCTTCTATATGGTTTGGGATTCGAATAATTCCATCTGCTCTGGTTAAGGTGGTTATGCAGCCTGCACCTCTTGGCAAAGGAGTTGCCACAATCCTGTCACCAACAACACCAAGCTTTACGCGCAGGAATTCTTCCACTCCAAGCTTTGATGCAATTTTTCGTGTAAGTTCTACTTCTACTTTTTTTCGTTCATTGTCCGGTTGTTCGAGCATCCTGCAAATCAGAGGTTTGACAAATTGTTCAAATGCCACGATTGATGATACCTGATATCCCGGCATGCCAAATACAGGCTTGTTATTTACTGAGCCTATTATTACCGGTTTTCCGGGCATTATTGTTACGCCATGGACATGTACTTCCCCCAGATCGTTAATTACGTTTTTTGCATAATCTTCTGATCCGGCGGACGATCCTCCTAAAATAAGGACAATATCAAAGTCGCTATGTACAGCATCATAAACCGCACCCTTTATTTTTTCCATATCATCTTTGATTATCTCATGCCTTATAAAAGAACCGCTGCAGGATTCAATAAGTTTGCCAAAGACAAACGAATTTGTTTCAAGAGCCTGACCCGGCTTAATGTCTTCAATTACAGCATTTCGCCAGTCAACAAGTTCTGAGCCTGTCGGAATAATAAGCGCTTTTGGTTTTTTCTTTACTGGAACTGAAAATATGCCTCCGGATAACAGCGCCCCCAAGCAATAGGGGGTAATAACATGGTTCCGGGGAAACAACAGCTCTGTTGCCACTATGTCTTCTCCCATCTTGCGGACGTTTTGCCAGGGATATGCCGGTGCTTCGATTTCCAGACTGTTTTCATCTATAACATTTATATGTTCAATCATAATAACGGCATTTGTATTTTCAGGAAGTGCATTGCCGGTATTGACAAAGAATGCATTTTCCCCGACTGTGAGTTCAATTGGACTTAATTCGTTTGCGCCAAATGTATTTTCAGCCTTGACCGCAATCCCATCCATAGCGGATGCGTGAAAATGGGGCGATGAAAGTTTTGCCGTTATCGGCTCTGCGAGCACCCTTCCCACTGAATCAGCGACCTGAACAAACTCACTCGGAAGAACTTTATCTGAAGAAAAAAGATCAAAAAGGATTTCACGTGCCTCTTTTAGAGTTTTCATCTTTAAATATATGTTGCGACTGTTGTTCATTTTTTTATACCGGAATAATCCAAACCTTTGAGCCTTTATCCAGTCCCTCAGTATTTATTCCTATCTCGATGAGGCCGTCAGCCTTTGTCAGATTGCTTATGAGACCTGACTTGCCAAGAACCGGTTCAGCCCACTTAATACCGTTTTTTTCAATCAGCCTGACACGCATATAATCTATACGTCCCTGAGCGGATGGTATATTTCTGCTAAGCAGAGCGGGTATTCTTAATCCTTTCTTATACTTTGAAGAAAGACCGCTTATTTTTTCAATAAATGGCCGGATGACAATTTCAAATACTATCATAGCTGATACAACATGGCCTGGCAAACCCCACATGGCCTTACCACTGGTCTTGGCCAAAATTGTCGGTTTGCCTGGGCTTATGGAAATTCCATGGACCATAATATCTGAGCCCGGCAAAGAGGAAAGTACTTCTACTGTTAAATCCCGTGTTCCAACGGAACTGCCTCCTGAAATCAAAACCATATCCGAATGAGCAATCGCAATAGAACACTTCTCTAAAAGTGCGTCAAAATCGTCCCGAATAATTCCATAAGTAACAGGGATACCGCCTGCTTTCTGTACCAGGCTTGATAGAGTATAAGTATTTATATCACGAACCCGGCCTTTGTCAGGTATATTATTTATTGGTACTATTTCATCTCCGGTAGAAATAATACCGATAACCGGTTTTTTATATGCTTTTACTGAATCCTTGCCTAAAGCGGCAAGTAATCCTATTTCCTGAGGCCTAAGTCTCCGGCCACACGAGAGTATATTATCTCCTTTTTTAATATCTTCTCCTATTGCTAATACATGGCGGCCAGGGGCAACACTTCTGTATATTTCAATAGTTGTTTTATCTATAATTTCCGTATATTCAACCATTATAACGCTGTCCGAACCATCGGGCAACATTCCTCCTGTAGAAATTTTAGCAGCCTCGCCGGAACCTATTGAAAAGCCGGCGGGTTTACCCATATCAATTGCACCTTTGACTGTAAGATATGCGGGATTTTCTTCAGTTGCGCCAAAGGTAGATGAAGCTTTAACTGCATAGCCATCCATAGTAGAACGAGCAAAATCAGGCAGGTTAATGTCGGAAACAATGTCAACAGCAAGGATTCTTTCAAATGCTTCATGCAGCTCAATAAATTCAGTCCCGACATTGGGAAAGCCGGCAGAATATTTGAGTGTATGCTCTAAATCGGTTACTTTGAAAAACTCTTTCATAATATGTTTTTTTATATTAAACCAATATAAGAAAATAATATTAAATATAAAACATATTCACCCCTAACACAAAGAAAATAGAGTTAGATATGGGAAAATGTATAAATCATCCTGATCGCGAAACAGAAATTATGTGTTCTAAGCATAGTATATACTTGTGCGAGGAATGTTTTGTATGCCGTGACCCTGAAATATACTGTAAATTCCGGTCGTCATGCCAGATATGGTTTATAAGTCAATCACCTGATGAAAAATGGGGCGATGGCTCATGAAAATAAATTCGCGCGAAGCCGGCTTTTGAGCAAGCCCTTAACAGTGTGGTAATGGGGAAGGGTTATTATGTTTTAGGAAGTATTCTGCTCTTTATCTTATCAAGTGACTCTTTAACAGTATATAGTACTGTAAATTTTTCCTCCAGAATATTGACTAGTTGAGCCAGTTTTTCATGTTCCAGTGGCTTAATGCGAATGTAAACATTTCTGTAACCTTCATCTGCAAGGTCATAGCTGGTTACAATGCTGACCATACGACCGCCAAAGCTTCGAATTACATCGGCTACCTCTTTAACTGATCCCGGTTTATCTTCCAGACAAAAAGCAAGTTGAACATTGCCTTTGTAAACCCCTGAAATATATATCAGCGCTTTAAATATATCTGTTTGGGTAATAACTCCTATTAGATTGAGCTGATCGTTTACTACCGGAAGCCCTGAAACTTTGTTTTCGAGCATCAGGACGGCTGCGAATTCTACGGTTTCATCCGGTTTAACATAAACAACGTCCTTTGACATCGATTCTTTGACTTTAACCTCAGATAAAAGATAATTTATTTCATATATATCCAATGTGGTCGCTGTTGATGGACAGGCTTCTTTTAAATCGGTATCAGTAACGATTCCTACCAATTTCCCCTTTCGGACTACAGGAAGACGACGGATATTGTTTTCTTTCATGAGAGTATAAGCTTTCATCATAGAAGTTTCCTCGTCAACTGAAATTACCTTATTTGCTATCCATCCTTGAACCAGCATAATATTTCCTCCATCCTTCTTAGAAAACGAATATTTTCTGATTAATCCAAAAAAATAAAAACTTTGAGAAATTTTGTCAACTAATTTAGGTTTAAACCTAAGTTAAAGGCTCATAAAGCTCCATAAAATTGCTGCCGCAATTGCTGAGCCTATAACACCGGATATGTTAGGCGCCATAGCATGCATAAGGAGAAAATTTGTTGGGTCCTCTTTTTGTCCAACCATCTGAACAACCCGTGCGGAATTAGGAACAGCGGATACTCCTGCAGCACCTATAAGGGGGTTGATTTTTTTTCGTAAAAAAAGATTCATAATTTTTGCGAATATAACTCCTGATGCTGTTGCAATAGCAAAGGAAAATGCGCCCAGCGCAAAAATGCCGATAGATTGACGAGTCAAAAACACATCGGCCTGTGTGCTGGCACCAACAGTTACGCCAAGCAATATAGTAACGATATCGATTAAAGAGGTTCGGGCAGTTTTGGCAAGACGTTCCACAACAACACATTCCTTTAGGAGGTTTCCAAAAAACAACATTCCAAGCAAGGGCAATGCGGCCGGCGCCAAAAAACAGCAAAGCAGAAAGCCTACAATGGGGAAAATAATTTTCTCTCTCTTTGATACTTCTCGGGGCTCTTCCATCCTGATAAGCCGTTCTTTACGAGTGGTAAGAAGTCTCATGATAGGAGGCTGGATTACCGGTACCAGGGCCATATAGGAATATGCCGCTACAGCTATCGGCCCTATTAGTCTTGGAGCAAGCATAGCGGTAAGAAAAATCGCAGTAGGCCCATCGGCTCCTCCAATAATACCGATGGATGCAGCTTCATTGGGGGGAAATCCGATTGCAAGCGCTCCTAGAAAAGTAGTAAAAATACCTATCTGAGCAGCAGCCCCTAAGAGCATTAATACAGGTCGCGCAAGCATTGTAGAAAAGTCGGTTAATGCACCAATGCCTAAAAAAATCAATGGAGGATAAATATCATGCGTTACGCCATAATATACATAGTTTAAAAAACTTCCGCTTTCATAGATTCCAAGACCAAAATCCTTGATTATGGGAATATTGCCGATCAACATGCCAAAGCCTATGGGCACAAGCAAAAGGGGCTCATACTGTTTCGCTACTCCGAGATAAATAATTATTATACCAACCAGAAGCATTATTATATTACGGTAGTCGACTAACGCAAAGCCGGTATTAGATAAAAATTCTATTAACAGGTTTTCCATTGATTAAGTACTACTCCTTTTCTCTTCCAACTGTTTATTCCATACATAATAACCGTTTTCAGCCGGTATAATTAATTCGCACTTAATAAATTCATTAATAGTTGAATGTGGATGGGAAAGCCCGCATTTTCCCGAAAGATCAAGAAGTTTTGGAAGCGGAAATGGTTCGCCCATCCATTCAATTAAAAGCTTGAACTGACGTGAAGCCTTTTGAACGTCTTGAGGTATGGCCAGATCTGAGACCGACGGTGTCTTTTGATCTTTTTGTTGTGATTTCTTTACACGTTGATAAGATGTATTTTTTTTATCCCACAGTTCGATTAACTTGTGAATCTGGGAAACTGCAAAAGATAGAAGTACAAGACTTACAAAGACTATCGAGATCCCGATAACGGAAATACCAAGTCCATCATGGGCTATTATTGCTTCAAGGCCAAACAATTAATACCTCCTTTCCTCCCAAGCCCCTGTCATATAAGGCATTCTTTCCGAAACTATTTCATTGATTTTTTGCATGATTTTGTCGCCAAGAGCCGAATTGCTTTGAATAAGACGTAAAAAGTCCTGGCCCTGCATCAACAGCACCAGGCCATCCGTAAGAGCAACTGCTGTGCCTGTATAGCGGAAAGGAGTAACAACTGTTGACAGACCGATAATATTACCTTTATTGTGCAGGGTGAAGGTACGTTCCTCTTTAAACGAAAGCATAAAATTGCCTGATAGAATAATGAAAAAAGTGCCGGCAGGCTCACCCTTTCGCGTTAAGACTTCTCCCTCAGTGACCTTCATCAGGTGCATTAATGGGGCAATCTGTTCCAGCTCGCCAAAATTTAGATCAGCAAAAAGATCTAATGATTTGAGAGTTTGGATGTCGGTTGACATCATTTAATCCTTTCGTACTTCAGATTATAAAACAAAAAGTCTTCAGGACGCCCATATTGAAACTATAGGCTTTCTGAAGACTTTTTGCAACGGCTTTCAAGCGATTTTGAATCGAGATCTATCCATTAATGTGTTAAGGGCTCCGTCAAAAATATTATTTTTTCATATAAACACCGCGTGTTTTAGTTACAACCATACCTCTCTTTGATAGTTTATAAAGTGCGTTGCTGAGCTGTCGTGAATCAAAGCCGGTTTTTTCCTTCAGATTTACGATTGTTGCTCCTTTTCTGCTCCTTTTAATGACTTCAAAAACAGAATCAATAACTGTCATGTTCTTTCCGCCAACTGCTTTTTTACTATTTTTATTAGATGAAGTCTTTGCTTTTTTTGCGGGAGCCTTTTTTTTAGCTGGTTTAGCTGGTTGCAACTTGCCTGCCTGGCTTGAAATTTTTTCCACCTGTTTAGAAAGAGCTACAAGAGATTTGGATATTGAATTTAACAGATCTTGTAATTTCTTCATTTAAACATTCCTCCTTGATTGTACAATAAGTCTCTTTAATACTTATACTATTTTGGTTTAGTAATATATACTTTTTTAAAAGTCAACAAAATCTCTTATCTCAAAACAACTCGCTTGAGAGACAGAAACCACGTAAAAGCATTTTTTAAATTGATTTGATCTTTAGGTAATGATATGTCCCGTTTGGAATATTTGAGTGTTTTCAGCATTAAGATGATATGAGTTAGTATGACTTCAAATTATTGTATCCTCATTATCGGCTATATTTTTGGTTTTTACATGGCCTGGAATATAGGCGCAAACGATGTGGCCAACTCTATGGCGCCTGCTGTGGGAGCCAAGGCTATAACAATACGCCAGGCAGTATTTATAGCCGGGATATTGAATATACTTGGTGCAACTTTTATAGGATCCCATGTAACAAATACAATCCGTAAAGGTATTGTTTCAACCGAAATTCTTGCAGATCCTCACGTGGCTTTGATTGGAGCTCTTTCGGCTTTGCTTGCTGCAGCCTTGTGGGTCAGTTTCGCTACATGGAAATCTCTGCCTGTTTCAACAACCCATGCGATTGTCGGCGCTATGATTGGTTTTGGAATAATGGCAGGTGGTTTTTCGGTAATCAAATGGGGCAAACTTGGAGCTGTGGCATTGAGCTGGTTCATTTCTCCTTTTTTCAGCGTTATTATTGCCTTTATAATGTTTAAGATTATTGTCAGACTGATAATTTCCAAGAAGAATCAATTTACTAAAGCACTTAATTTGTCACCTTATTTTGTCGGTATAACTTTATTTGTCATTATTTTATCGTTTCTGTTTAAAACTCCTCTTGGCAAAAAGCTTTCCATTGAAACTCCGGCCGCATTAGCTGTTTCACTAATTCTGTCAATTATTTTCGGTATAATATGTAAAAACCTCTTGTCCCGTTTTATTAAGAAAAAATCTACGAGTACTGCAGAAAATATTTTTAAACGTATCCAAATCGGAACATGCTGCTATGTTGCTTTGGCGCAGGGCGCAAATGATGTGGCCAATGCAATAGGGCCTCTTGCAGTAATATATTTTATTGTAAACACAGGAAATGTAGGTGGCACCGTGCCTGTACCTCTTTTTCTCCTTTTTTTTGGCGGAATAGGCATAGCCTGCGGCGTAGCAATGGCCGGTCATCGCGTAATGGATACTATAGGTTCGAAGATTACTACGTTAAGCAATACCCGCGGTTTTGCTGTTGAATTTGCTGCTGCAACCACAGTGCTGGTTGCTTCAAAAATGGGACTTCCAGTTTCTACTACCCATGCAGCAGTCGGCGGGGTACTTGGTGTTGGGCTTGCAAGAGGTATTGAAGCAGTTAATTTTCGCATAATATTTAAAATTATGTT
>JAJSZW010000111.1 GCA_030262895.1 Deltaproteobacteria bacterium
GCTTACAGAAGAAAGGGGGTTAATCACACCAAGGCAGTTGGGGCCGACAACGCGGACGCCAGCTTTTTTACAAATTGATACGATCTGGTTTTCTATTTCAAGACCTTCGCCTCTCACTTCTCGAAAACCGGCGGAAACAATCACAACTCCTTTTACGCCCTTTTTAATAGCTTCTTTAATGGCTTTAAGTGCAACTCTTGGAGGAAGAATTATTATTGCAACGTCAACATCATCGGGAATATCTAAAATGTTTGGATATGCCCTAACGCTTAAAACAGACTTTGCATTTGGATTTACCGGATATAGTATGCCTTTGTATCCGCCCTTCAGAATATTAGCAAATATATCATGTCCTACTTTTCCAGGCGTGGTTGAAGCACCGACAACAGCTACTGATTGTGGTGAGAAAATTGTATCAAGATTCGGCAAAATTACTCCTTTGTCTTTTGTTTATTACGGACATGGTTTTATCCTTCGGCCAATATCCTATGTTAAAGTCAATTAATGCTTACAAAGCAGAAAATTGTTGATTGTCGATTGCTGATTGAAGGTATTCTATTAATTTTATAACAAAAAGACAGAGCGAAGCGATTCCACAAATCGACAATCATCAATTTTGACTATGATAGGTATAGTTCACAAACAGTATGCACAGTTGTTTATTAGCCAAAGCCAGAATCAAGCTTTTTTACCCTTTATCTTTAATGCCTCCTCATATACTTTGTTTTTTGGAAGGCCGTATTTTGTTGCGATTTGTTTTGAAATGCTTGAAATTCTATTATCTGTTAATGCTATATTGTTTTTTATTTCTTGTCTTATGATCTCCAACGGGACATCTTTATCTTTAACATACCCTTTTACCAAAAGAGTGATCTCGCCTTTAATAGCCGGCCTGGCTTTAAGGTTTTGAAAAATTTCAGACACGGAATCCCTTATAAATTCTTCGTGAAGTTTTGTCATCTCTCTGGAAAGTACGCAGTACCTGTCACCAATTATCAATTTAATTTCGTCCAGAAGTTTTAAAATACGTTTTGGAGATTCATAGAATATCATTGTTCTTTGTTCGTTTGCAAGTTCCCTTAACTGCTTGAAACGCTTATTCTTTGTTTTTGAGAGAAATCCGATAAAAATAAAAGAATCGGTGGGCAGGCCTGCTGCGCTCAGAGCAGTAATGGCAGCAGATACGCCTGGAATAGGTACTACTTTGATATTGCTTGCAATGGCCGACTTTATTAAACAATATCCCGGATCAGACACAGAAGGTGTGCCGGCATTTGATACAAGGGCAACAGACAATCCTTGTTTAAGCTTTTTAATGAGGTCTGGTGTTCGTTTTTTTTCATTGTGCTCATGATAGGAGACAAGATTGCCTTTAATTTTGTGATGCGATAGAAATCGGCCTGTATGTCTTGTATCTTCTGCTGCAATAGTATCTGCCTGCTCAAGTATATTTAGAGCCCTTATGGTGATATCGTCCCTGTTTCCTATGGGGGTTGCAACTATGTAAAGGTTGCCATCCTTATTTTTCTTCCCCGAATCATTTATAGGCGAGTTCAAAGGCATTTTTTATTATTTCTATGCTGGGGTTGTCCTTTGCTGAACTGATAGCTACCACATCAAATCTTGCTTTTACATTGCTCTGCTTTGTGGATTTAATATACAACAAAGCCACCATTGAAACCTTTCTTTGTTTCTTAGGGGTTACAGCCCATTTTGGATTTCCGAACCGATTTGAACTTCTTGATTTAACCTCAACAAAGACAAGTGTGTCTTTATCTTTTGCAATAATATCAATTTCGCCCAGTTTTGTCCGGTAATTCTGTTCCAGGATTTTGTAACCATGTTTTTTTAGATGCCTGGCTGCAATTGATTCACTTTTTTTTCCAAAATTTTGCTGTCTGTTTAGCATGTTAGTAACGGTTCACGGTTTACGCGAGTGATGTTATTCTTCAAAAATTAGAATTGCTGTGCTTCTTGTCAGCTTATAGCTGATATGTTTTGATCAACCGTGAACTGTGAACTGTAAGCCGTAAACGGTTGTAATAACTCACAGATATTCTTTGACCCCTCTGAAGGTTCGTCTGTGAATTGGGCAGCATCCGAATGTCCTGATGGCCTCTTTATGGGCCTTGGTCGGATATCCTTTATGTCTTGAGAATCCAAATCGAGGGTAATCCTGGTCATACCTTTCCATAAGCCTGTCTCTGCTTACCTTGGCAACAATAGATGCAGCCGCAATTGATATGCTCAGAGCATCACCTCGTATAATGGGCTCCTGCGGTAAATCTGTTGGTATCCTGAATTTGCCGTCTATTAGAAGATAATCAGGTTGAGGGCTGAGGTTTTTAACAGATATGGCCATGGACAGGAGTGCTGCATTAAGAATGTTGATTCTCTCGATTTCGATGTTGTCAACTATTCCTATGCCTATTGAAACAGCATGATCGTACAGCTTTTCATAGAGATATGAGCGTTTTTTAGGTGATAATTTCTTTGAATCAATAATGTCGGGATCATGAAAGGAAGTGGGCAGAAGAACGGCTGCAGAAACAACCGGGCCGGCCAATGGCCCTCGACCGGCCTCATCAATGCCTGCAATATATGAAAAGCCTTTTTCAATGGCTTTTGATTCAAATAACCACAGGTCTCGTTTCATGAGCAAACTATCTGAAACCGCGTTCTTTTATTCTGGCGGCTTTGCCTCTGAGTTTGCGCAAATAATAAATTTTGGATTGCCGCACCCGTCCCCTGGAAACAATCTCGATTTTATCTATTATCGGAGAGTGGAGAGGAAATATACGTTCGACTCCAATACCATAAGATACCTTGCGTACGGTGAATGTGGCATTTGCCAGGCCTTTGCGTTTGCTTATTACAACACCTTTAAAAGCCTGAATACGCTCCTTTTCACCTTCTTTTATCTTAACACTAACAGTAACAGTATCGCCTGCAGCGAAATCAGGCAAATCAAGCCGCATCATTTCTTTTTCTAATTGTTCTATTGTTTGCATAATATTAGTTCCTTGTGAAATTAATTATCTGAAAAGCTATAGTTTCCCACCAGTCTATCCATTATAACTGCTGCCGCACACCGAACCGAGAGGTGGTTGTAATTCGAGCTTCCCATTACCGGTTCAAGAAGATAATCGGCTTCGGCAATAAAGTCTTCTGAAAGCCCCCAGGCAGTCCCGAAAACCAGAATATAGGATTTGCCGTCTTTAAGCTTGTTGCGAAGGTTGCTGAAGCTTATGCTTCCGTTATTTTGCCTTGCGGAAGTCACAACCGTCTTGGGGCAGCCTTCGCCTGTGTTATTGATATGATCTATTATTTCAGTTAAAGAATTTTTTAACTGTATAAGCTCTAAAGCTTCTCGCCTTTTTGGATTATATCTTGAGCCGGTTCCATCTGTCCAGTGTGAAACAAGCTTTTTAACAAGCTCTTGCTGTTCCTTTAAAGGCGTAACAACAAAGAATTCTCTTATCCCATAAGTTTTTGCCGCTCTTGCTATATCGTGCAGATCAAGGTTTGTTACGGCAGATGCAATTATTTCTCCGTTCTTATTGAGGACCGGATAATGCATCAGTGCTATGTAAAGTTTGGGAGTGTATAATTTTTTCAATATTCAGGCACCACTTTTTAAGAATTTCTATTTCCTGTTCACTTAACGGTCTGTTCTTCAACAGATCTTTTCTTTTCAGGAATGTCCGGATCAGCGACGTTTCCATCTTCCATTGTTCGATTTTTTTGTGGTTGCCGGACAGAAGAACTTCGGGCACATCTTCGCCTTCAAAAGTCCTTGGCCTTGTATATTGAGCATGCTCTAAAAGATCATCCGAAAATGAGTCTTTTTCAGCAGAATCCACTCCTCCCAGTGTTCCGGGGATTAGCCTGGTTACAGCATCTATTAGCACCATTGATGCCAGCTCGCCTCCGGTAAGTACATAATCGCCTATCGAAATTTCATCATCTATTAAATTCAGGCGGATGCGTTCATCTATTCCCTCGTAGCGACCGCAAACCAGAATAAGCCCATCATATAAGGCGAGTTTTTGAGCAATTTTTTGATTAAAAACTCTACCCTGAGGTGTGAGCTGAATCGTTATAGAATCAGGAGATTTTTTTTGGGCAAATCGAATAGCGCCGGCAAGGGGTTCCGGTTTCATAACCATTCCGCAACCACCGCCATAGGGACGGTCATCAGTGATCTTATGTCTGCCTTCTGCAAAATCTCTGATATTTATGGTGGAAGCGGATATCTTATTCCGTTCTATCGCTCTTTTTATAATGCCGTGCGCCCAAAAGGGCTTAAACATTTCAGGGAAGATAGTCAGGACAATAAAATTCATCATAAACCGTCAGGCAAATCCACCGTCATTATTTTCTTGTTAAGATCTATCGATAAAACCACTGATTCAATCCCAGGAATCAGAATTTCTTTATCCCCGCCTTTCACAACAAAGACATCATTACTGCCCGTTGGAATTATTGATTCAACACGGCCGATGTACTCGTCATCTATTGTAAAAACAGAAAGGCCTATAATATCAAACCAGTAATAGGTTTCGTCTTCCAGTTTTGGAAGATCTGCTTTGCTTATAAAAAGCTCAGAACCGATTAATGATTCCGCCTGAGAGATAGCAGTAATGCCTTTCAGAGACAATAAAATGATTTGCTTGTGGGGTTTGGCCCAGTTGACCGCATGGATCTCTTCATATCCTTTTGTATTTCTTATGAGAATTAAACTGTCCGGTTTAAAGACAGACAAAGATTCAGAATAAGAATAGACCCTGAAGGTTCCCTTTAGACCATGCGTGCCGACTATCTTTGCAATAAGAAGAGAACCATTATTTACCACGAGATTAGTCGTCAAATAAAAATAACTTACACATCTTGCTTGTCCTTTTGCTTGTTTTCTGTGTTACGTCAAGGCATACATAACTCGTTATGCACGCCTTAACGCGCCTTGAAAAACAAACAAAATTTCGGCGCAATCCGTACAACTTATTTTTACTTGCCTCCTTATTCTATAATCTCTAAAACCGTGCGTTTTTTTATCTTGGCAGAGGCAGCGCTTAATATAGTCCTCATTGCCCGTGCTGTTCGGCCTTGTTTCCCAATTACCTTTCCCAGATCGTCCTTTGCTACTTTAAGTTCAAGTACCGAAGTCTGGTTACCCTCTACCTCTGAAACAGATACTTGTTCCGGATAATCTACTAGCGCCTGTGCAATATGCATAATCAGATCTTTCATAGCTTCCTCTCCTTTGTTGCCATTGAGATTTAGGGTAAATAATTAGTAGGGGCACGATGCATCGTGCCCCTACTAATTAATCGGGATTTACGGACAAACCTTCTTTTTTAAAAAGGTTTTTTATAGTGTTTGTAGGAATAGCCCCTTGATTCATCCAGTACCTGATTCGCTCTTCTTTCAGCGAAACTTCAGCAGGATCTTTTAAGGGGTTATAAGATCCGACAGCTTCAAGGTATTTTCCATCCCTTGGGCTTTCAACGTCAGCCACAACAATTCTATAAAAGGGTCGTTTCTTTGCGCCATGTCTGGCCAATCTAATTTTAACCGGCATATTTTTTATCTCCTTAAAAAGGTAGCATGCCTCTGCCTAATCCGCGCATGCCGCCTTTATTCATCTTCTTCATCATTTTCATTATCTGTGAATAATTTTTCAGAAGCTTGTTGATATCCTGTATGGTTGTACCGCTGCCTTTGGCTATTCTTTTCCTGCGGTTCCCATTTATTATGGTGTACTGCCGCCTTTCCAGCGGTGTCATTGAGTTAATTATGGCTTCGATTCTGACAAATTCTTTTTCATCTACTTCAAGATTTTTAAACTGTTTGTTTTTGCTAAAACCGGGAATCATACTCAGTAAATCTTTTAATGAGCCCATTTTTCGTATTTGAACCATTTGATCTCGGAAATCATCTAATGTAAACTCATTTTTTCTTAACTTCTTTTCAAGTTCAACAGCCTTTTTTTCATCAACCATAGACTGGGCCTTTTCAATAATAGTAAGGACATCTCCCATCCCCAGTATTTTTGAGGACATCCTGTCCGGATGAAAAGGTTCCAGTTCATTAAGTTTTTCGCCAACACCAATAAACTTAATTGGTTTATTGGTTATTGATTTGATGGAAATTGCTGCGCCGCCACGTGCATCACCATCCATTTTGGTGAGAATAATACCACCAAGATTCAGGGTATTGTCAAATGATTTCGCTATATTTACAGCATCCTGCCCTGTCATGGCATCAGCAATAAGTAGAATGTCAGATGGGTTAACCGCATCCTTAATATTACAGAGTTCCGCCATCAGATTTTCATCAATATGCAGACGCCCGGCAGTATCAAGGAGAAGAATATCGCATCCCTCTTGCTGTGCCGCAATTCTGGCTTCTCTGCATATCTGTACCGGATCCATTTCCACAGTGGAAGAATAAACAGGAACAGACAACTGTTCGCCAAGTTTTTTGAGCTGATCAATAGCAGCAGGGCGATAAACATCTGCTGGTACAAGGTAAGGCTTTTTACCTTTTTTTCTTAAAAAGACGGCGAGTTTCCCTGCTGTAGTTGTTTTGCCGGACCCTTGCAGGCCAACCAGCATAATAGATGCAGGTGTTGAACCCGAAAGATTCAAATCCTTGTGCCGGGTTCCCATAATTTCCGTCAATTCATCATTGACTATTTTGACAACCTGCTGGCCGGGCGTAAGGCTGGCCATAACTTCTTGCCCTAAAGCTCTTTCCTTAATATCAGCAATAAGTTTTTTTACAACTTTATAATGGACATCAGCCTCAAGAAGAGCAATGCGAACTTCTTTTAGACCTTCCTCTATATTTTTTTCAGTTAATTTTCCGTGCCCTTTTAGCTTTTTAAATACTAAATCGAGCCTGTCAGTCAGATTATCAAACATAATACACCGAAAACACTTACAACTTATATTATCATCAATTCTCTAAAAGAGTTGAAATTAATATCTATCAAATGTTATGTCAAGCAAAAATAATACACTATAGCGTGTACCATTCGACTTTGCGGCAAAAACGATTATATTTATCGTATAGCACAACGAGGATGAACACGATTTTGGGTGAATAATTACCGCAAAGTCATTTGGTACACGCTATAACAAAGTATATATAACAGTTCACGGTTGCCGGTTATACAGTTCACGGTTCAAAAAGATAAAAAGCAGAAGAGAATTATGGAATCGGCTGCGGAGCTGAGAACACAAGTTTACATTTAACGAGAAGTTAATATATTTTGTGATTTAGATGCAAAAGAATTAATTCAAGAATTGAGATCAATATCCAAAATGCTTCAGTCGTTGCATGGTTCATTGGGAAAACTGTGAACTGTGAACCGACAACTGTGAACGGTTACGTATAAATAATGACAAGTTCAACAAACAAAACAGATATTAAAGAGTTAACCAGAGAACAACTGGCTTCATGGCTTGAAGATCGTGACATAGAGGATTATCGCGCAGGACAGATCCTTAAATGGATTTACAATCGTCAGGCAGACACATTTGATATAATGACAGATCTTGGGAAAGAGATCAGAAAACTGCTTTCTCTTAATTTTACTATTAACCGACTTGATAGAATTCACATTGAAAGATCACGGGATGGTTCCAGAAAGTACCTTTTTAGACTTGAAGACGGAAATCATATTGAGAGTGTGCTGATTCCGGAAAAGGATCATTATACACTTTGTATATCAAGCCAGGTGGGCTGCGCACAGGGTTGCAGATTCTGTCTTACCGCAAAAGGCGGTTTTGTGCGCAATTTATCAAAAAGCGAAATAGTAGCTCAGGTACGAGACATCTTAAAAGATCAAATCAGCTCAAAACGCATTACAAATATTGTTTTCATGGGAATGGGAGAACCCCTGGCTAATTTCCAAAATGTTATAAAAGCTATTCACACTATTACTGAAGCTGATTTTGGACTTGGATTTTCGAGCCGCAGAGTTACGGTCTCTACAGCGGGTCTTGTATCAAAGCTTTCTGCTCTGGGGAATGAAACAAGGGTTAACCTTGCAGTATCATTAAATGCAACAGATAATAAAACTCGTGACTTTCTTATGCCTGTAAATAAGAAGTATCCAATAGAAGAGTTGCTTGATGCATGCCGCAAATATAATTTAAGACCGGGCAGCAAAATAACGTTCGAATATATTCTGATAAAGGGAATAAATGATTCAGCAGAGAATGCAAACCAGCTTGCTGAGCTGCTGAAAGGGATGCGATCAAAAATTAATCTTATACCCTTTAATGAACACGAGGGCAGTGACTTCAGGCGACCGGAAGAATCAGTAATAAGGAACTTCAGGGAAATTCTGGTTAGAAAGGGCTACACTACTATGGTTCGCCGCAGCAAGGGCGAGGATATATCGGCAGCATGCGGACAGCTCAGCGCAAAAGCAAAGAATTAGAGTAGCCGTTCACGGCTTGAAACTTGAAATTGGAAAGTAGAAATTAGGGAGAGATTAAGAGTTCTTTGACTTCTGTTGGAGATATTGCTGTTACTTTTATTATTTCACTTCCGCACGAGTTAACAACCTGCGCATCAACCTTTGTATTATCCGGCGCTTTGCTGTAACCGGCGCAGATTGATGCCGCCTTTATGATAATGTCCTTAGTTGCTCTGTGCGGTACCAGAACTATGGGGCCCGGGAAATTTTTTACTTTTATAACCGTATCCCTGGATGGGTTGTGATATTTTATTATTTTTTCGTTATCCTGTTTGGTACGTCCTATAATTAGTTTTGTATTATTGTCCAAACGAAGATGTCTGCCATGCTTCAACAGATGCAGTTCTTTTTCAGTGTAAATTTTCTGGTGTTCAAAAATATCCTTGAGGCGGGCTGAATATCCTTTATCAGTAAGAAGACAGCCTCCTGCCGGATTAGGATATTCTGTAATGCCGAATTTTTCAGCAAGTTTTATCTGGGGCTTGCGCGATCTTCCGGAAATATCAAGCAGCAGTTCCCTGTTTACGAGACCTTCTTTTTCAGGAATGGTTAAAGGCAGCCTTTTGGCGCTCAAAGGCCGAAGTATATAGCCGTCAATGTCCGAATGTTTCTCCACATAACGGAGAGATGGTTTGGTCTGAGACATGGGGCGTTGGCCAAGCACTTCGCCGCTGAAAACAAAATTAAAGCCTTTGTTTTTCATTATTGTGCCTGCAAGTCTGAACATCAGAGCATGGCAGTCCATGCAGGGATTCATATGCTTTCCGTATCCGCATGGGGGATTTTTCAGCATTTTAAGATAGACCTGGGTGATATTTTTTATTATTACAGGTATTTTTGTTTTGTATGCAGCCTGCCGTGCATTTGCTGATGAGAAAAATGGTGTTTCAAAAGATATCCATTCAACCTCTATACCCTGATCGCGCAGAATCAGGGCTGACAGGATGCTGTCCAAACCACCGGAGCTTAGACCCAATGCACGAACTTTTTTTAAAGATGATGTCATAACAATACAAGATAATGATGAATATTAAAACACGTTCAGATAAGATTCGTAAAATACTAAGAATGACCTTCCCAAATGTCAAGACACAGCTTAAATGCAGAAACCCCTTTGAGCTTCTTGTGGCAACCATGCTTTCCGCCCAGTGTACAGATAAACAGGTTAATTCAGTAACAAAAGAATTATTTAAAAGCCTGAAAACTCCTTATGATTTCGCCAATGCCTCCAATAAGACAATTGAGGAACTGATCCGTCCAACCGGTTTTTTCCGAAACAAGGCAAAGAATATCAAAAACAGTTCGAGGATATTGATTGAGAAACACAAAGGCAATGTCCCTGACTCATTGGATGAATTGATAAAGCTGCCTGGGGTAGGGCGCAAAACAGCAAATGTTGTTTTGGGCAGTGCTTTTGGAATTCCGGGGATAGCTGTGGATACTCATGTGGCAAGGATTTCAAAAAGACTTGGCCTGACGAAAAACATAGACCCTGTTAAAATAGAGTACGATCTAATGAAAATAATTCCCAAAAAGGATTGGAGCGACTTTTCATTGCAGCTTGTTTACTTTGGCAGAGCTGTTTGCAAGGCAAGAAACCCGGGCTGTGATGCCTGTCTATTGGCTGATAAATGTCAATATTTCAACAGCGCCCCATAGCTATAGGATGTTTCTTAAGTTCTAAAATTCTTGCTTTTTCATGAAAAAATAATCTATTAATATCAAATATCATTGATTTATTTCTTAACATTTAGATTGTTCGCTGTCAAAATAATAAATTTCGGGCATTGGTAAACAAATGAAATATAAAATTGAATTCAAACCAAGAGCTTTGAAAGATTGCAGGAAAATCTCCAAGCCTTAATTAGCACATATTTTTAAGCAGATTGAAAAGATGTCGGGTGGGCTAAAAGGAGATGTAAAACGTTTAACAAATTTTACTCAAGAATATCGATTAAGAGTAAGTGATTACAGAATCCTTTTTGAAATAGAGGAAGAAAAATTAATCATTTATCGGATTCGCCATCGTAAAGATGCCTATAAATAAAGGAGGGTCATTATGATCTCAATAAATCCGCAAATACTCGAAAAAAATGGCAAAAAAGAATTTGCGATTCTTCCATACGAAGACTTTTTAAAAATGCAGGAAGAACTCGAATGTTATAATGATCTTCGTATCCTGCGTGAAGCAAAACAAGAAGAACAAAATGCTTCCTCAGTTAGCCTTGAAGAAGCTAAAAATATATTGAACATAAAATAGCGAACAAGCCGCTACCTGATGCCAAAAGCCGGGGTGCTTGAGAAATTGTGGGGTTTTTCTCGTTCCCAGGCTCTGCCTGGGAACGAGGGCTGAATTTCGGGGAAAACTGCTCCGGAAATTGAGAAGGCTACCCAAGAAATCGAAAAAAAGCTCAATTTAGGTTTAAGGCTGGAAAACAAAAAAGGGCTTAGAAAATTATCTAAGCCCTTGATATCATCCTGGTAGCGGGGAGAGGATTTGAACCTCTGACCTTCGGGTTATGAGCCCGACGAGCTACCAGACTGCTCCACCCCGCATCAATGAAAAAAACTTTATAGATATATTAAGAAAGAATGTCAAGCTGTTTTTTAGCATTTAATAACTGTTCAAACACCTTCTTGAAACGCTCAATGTCTTCCCGTCTGTCTTTATTGTTATGTTTTTGCTTATAAAGCAAGTACTTAGTCCGGCTGGTGTGCCCGGATATTATTTCTAATGATGTCTTTGGAACCTTAAAGCATTTTGCAAGAAATTTAATACACATTTTGTTGGCGGCGCCATCTACCGGAGGAGCTGTTAGCTTGATTTTAATTGCATCACTATAAATTCCTGTGATCATATTTTTTGAAGACTTTGGTTGAACAAAGACCTTGAAAAATATACCCTGCGGGTTTTCCTGCAAAAATAACGTGTTGTTTTTCAAAGATCTCTCTTGATATTGTTAATTATACTGGTCGATGAAATATTTTCTATTACAGGAATAAGGGCAACTCTTCCACCATATTGTTCGACAAGTTCGTGTCCAAAAACTTCTTCAGAACTATAATTACTGCCCTTTGTTAGTATGTCGGGCTGTATGATTTGAATGAGTTTTTCAAGTTGGTTTGAAGAAAAGACTACAACATAATCAATGCTGTCAAGTGCGCCAAGCACTCTGACACGCTCACTTTCACAAATCACAGGTCTTCCCGGCCCTTTAAGCGATCTCACTGAATTA
>JAJSZW010000112.1 GCA_030262895.1 Deltaproteobacteria bacterium
CTTTCCAATAATTGTTTTCCCTGTTTGCTGTCTATTATTTCCAGTGCCTTGATGGCCGCGCCGGCTTCTGCAGGGGTGATGGGGTTGGAATAGATATAAAACGGTGCTGTCTCTCGCAAATATTCGACAATGGTTGCAGAGGATACGATATAGCCGCCGTTTACGCCCATAGCTTTGCCCAGGGTGGCCACGATCATGTCGATACCCTGCGCTCCGGTATATTCTTCGGTTCCGCGGCCGGTTTGACCGAAGGCGCCGACTCCGTGAGAATCATCTGCAAGGATATTCACTCCGCCTTCAAACTGAGGCTTATACCGGGCGGCGATTGCGCTAATTGTGTCTAATGGGGCGTAGTCTCCGCGCATGCTGAAAATACCATCGGTTACAATGAGTACCCGGCGCCCTTTGCCCAGCGCCTTTTTGATTTTTTCTTCCATATCGGCCATGTCAAGATGACGATAGATGTGCTTTTCTTTAGGCCGGGCCAGCCGGATAGCATTGATTATACAATTATGGTTGAGTTCATCACTGATAATAATGGTTTCGCTGTCAATCAGCGGCGCGATCACGCCCATCACGACGGCATAGGCCGAGCTGAAGATCATGGCAGCCTCACGCTGGTGAAAGGCGGCTAATTTCTTTTCAAGTTCTACATGGGGGCTGTAAGTGCCGCTGATAAAGCGCACAGCGCCGGGACCGGTGCCGAATTGTCCGGCAGCGGCTTCTTCGGCTGCAATGATTTCAGTATTTAAAGACAATCCAAGATAGGAATTAGAATTCAACCTCAAAAACGCTTTTTCTCCATACCCTGCGAGAAAGCAGCGCGGACCGTTTTTGCCTTCAGCCGGCTTGATACCGGTAATCACCTTTTCTTTGCCTTTGCGCAGACCGGTTGCTTTTAGTTCATCAAGTTTTTGTTGCAGCAGATCTTCTAAGGGGGTGATTGTCATGATGTATCCTCCAACATCTTATATATATTTTGGATCATATCTCGGGTCATCGTTTGCAGATCGTATTCCGGTTTCCAGCCCCACTCTTGCCGGGACGCACTATCATCCATACTATCCGGCCAGGAGTCGGCGATTGCCTGGCGTAGCGGGTCGATTTGATACGAAATGGTGAAGTCAGGTATCAATTTTTTGATTTCAGCAGCAATGGTTTCCGGGGCAACGGACATAGCCGTGACGTTAAATGCATTACGATGCCTGAGTCTGCCGGGATCTGCTTCCATAATCTCGATGGCTGCTTTCAGCGCATCCGGCATATACATCATGTCCAGACACGTCTTTGCTTTCAGATAGCAGGTGTATTTTTTATACTTGACCGCTTCAAAATAGATCTCCACAGCGTAATCAGTGGTGCCGCCGCCCGGTGGCGTCTTATAGGAAATCAGTCCTGGATAGCGTACTCCGCGGGTGTCCACCCCAAATCGTTTGAAATAATAATCGCAGAGCAGCTCACCCGCGACTTTGGTGACCCCATATATGGTGGTGGGACGTTGAACCGTGTCTTGCGGGGTGTTTTGCAACGGTGTGGAGGGTCCGAAGATAGCGATGGAACTGGGGGTAAACACTGCGCAGCCGTATTCCCGCGCTACTTCCAGGACATTGTAAAGCCCGTTGACGTTTACCTGCCAGCCCAGTTGGGGATTTTTTTCAGCACTGGCCGAAAGCACAGAGGCAAGGTGGTATATCGTATCGACCTTGTATTTTTTGACCAGTTCGGCGATGGTATTGATCTGGGTGCAGTCAATATAGTGAAAGGGACCTGATTCGCGCAAAGCAGGGTCTGGCTTTTTGATATGACCTGCCGCAATAACGCCGGCACTGCCAAGGTTTTCGCGCAACAAGAGGGTTAATTCAGAACCGATCTGTCCCGTGGCACCGGTTACCAATACTTTTTTCATAGATCTCCTTAGCCCGCATTTCTCATGAACAACTTATAAAATAATGCATAACATAGCTGTATTATAAAAAGTTATGTATCTATTCAGAGGGTCTCATATTACCGCCCATTCGCTCTGCTCATCAGAGGCGCAGAGCACGCAGAGGATTTAATCAAACCCAAGCCCTTCGGGCAGATCACGCTCAATTTAGGTTGAATCAAATTAGATATTCAGACCAAAGATAACCGGTTAGCATGTAGTTTCCGGCTAAATATCAAATTCAAAAACACTTAACAAGCGCCATTTGGGTTTTTATATAATTCAAGCTTCGCATCCTTCTTTTTGACTTGTAAAGATGAATTTGATAGATAAGATCAATCTGGAGAATTATCATATAAGAAGGGAAGGTGAATCATGGAACCGATAAACAAAAGCAGGACGTGTACATAAAACAGATGCCGGAAATAACATAAAACTTTATCCAGCTATGTTTGTAAATCAAAACTCAAAAAAGGATAATAAATGGAAAACAAACTACAGGGTCTTATAAAAAAAATAAAAAAACTGGAAAAAGAACTTGCCGAAGAAATTCGAAAGCAGGAGGAGATATTTTTTTATAAGATCCGCGGCGGAAAAGTGCTTTTTGAAAAGAATGTCAAAAAAAAGCATAAGACTATTGTTAAAACTGTTTCACGTTATTTATCCGATGCAGAGCCATTGAACATTCTGACTGCACCGGTAATATGGTCTTGTATTTTCCCTGCTTTATTCATGGATTTATTCGTAACGTTTTATCAGGCTATATGCTTTCGAGTATATGGCATACCCAGGGTGAAACGAAACAAATACATTGTGATAGATCGTCATTCTCTCAGTTACCTCAATGGAATTGAGAAATTGAATTGTGCATATTGCGGATACGTTAATGGGTTGATTGCATATGTCCAAGAAGTGGCCGCAAGAACTGAGCAGTATTGGTGTCCAATTAAACATGCCGGGAGAACCGCTTTAATTCATAGTCGTTATGGTAAATTTTTTGAGTATGGTGATGGAGATGGATATCGGAATAAAATAGAGGAAGTTCGCAGAGATTTTGATGATATCAAAGAAGGAAACTCGAAAAACTCGTTGGTGAATAATCGACATTTATATTGAATAAGGAAATTTTATGAAATTAGGAATAGTTGGTCTTCCCCAGTCAGGGAAGTCTACCATATTTGAAGCTTTAACAAAAAATACAATAGAAATCGGGAACAAAAGTAAAGACCATATAGCTGCTGTAAGGGTTCCGGACGGGCGCGTGGATTTTTTAAGCGATATGTATAAGCCTAAAAAAACCATTTATGCCCAGGTTGAGTATTTTCTGCCCGGCATAGGAACACAGAGCAAGGATAAAAACAAGGAGCAGAATATATGGACTAAAATGAGAGATTGCGATGCTTTGTTCCATGTGGTTCGCAACTTTGCAGGATTTGGTTTTGATAAGCCGGAGCCTTCCAGTGATTTTATTAAACTTGATCAGGAATTTATTATTGAAGATCTTGTTGTTGTTGAAAAACGTCTGGAGCGCCTGGGACAGGACATGCAGCGCGGCAGGGATATAAATAAGGAGGAAGTTACTCTTTTAAAAGAATGCCTTGACAGTCTTGAAAAAGAGATACCTTTAAGAAAAAACAGCGATCTATCCTCTGCGCATATTTTAAAGGGTTATGCGTTTGTGTCAGCAAAGCCGAAGCTGGTTTTGTTTAACAATGAGGATGATGACGACGGAATCCCCGATGCAGAAGATGATATAACTTCTAAAGAAGACTGCATGGTAATAAGGGGCAAGCTGGAGCAAGAGCTTGCGCAGATGTCCGTTGAAGATACAGAAGACTTTCTTAATGAGTTTAATATTACTGCTTCAGCTATGGACAGGGTCATCAAGCGGTCATATGCGCTGCTGGGTCTTATCTCTTTTTTTACTGTCGGCGAGGATGAGGTAAGGGCATGGACAACAAAAAAAGGAGCAACAGCGCTTGATGCTGCCGGAGTGATTCACACAGACTTCCAGAAAGGATTTATACGTGCAGAGGTTCTTTCCTATAATGATCTTATGGATGCCGGTACATATAATGAGGCAAGAAAGAAAGGCACTGTCAGGCTCGAGGGCAAAGAGTACCGCGTTCAGGATGGAGATATTATAAATTTCCGTTTTAATGTTTAATTGTAAGCGTTCACGGAACGTCGAAATTGGAAATTGGGAATTTGGTCTTCATGCTTTTGTACTGTTCTTCCCAATTTCTATTTTAATCTCTCCCAAATTGCTATTTTTCAATTTCAAGTTTCAAGCCGTGAACGGCTATGTTTAATTAAACCGGATTTCTTCTTTCAGCAGGCAGCATGCAACCTTGTATTCAGGTGTGCCATCGCTTTTGTAGCTGAGATTTTCAGGCTGTACGAGCTTGTTCATAACACACCCCTCAGGTATGTTAAGATTAAAAAGATCGTTTTCATTTAGCTTGCCTGTGTCGACGAGCCTATTGTCTTTAAAGATCATGCTGTGCAAAGGGAAGTCTTCGCAGATAGGGCATCTGTAAACCCTTCCGTTGGGGAAGATGAAATAATTTTCTGCCACAAGACCCGCGCATTCAAAGGTTTCTTTGCTGCTTAAAAAGACTTTTGGATATGAGACGGTTATGCCGCGCTTTGCGGCTTTTTCAGCAACGTCGGGTATTATGCTTAACCATTCGGATCTGGAAACCTGTAGTTTCTCTTGATTTATTTGGGCGGGCTTGCCCCTGATGCCTATAACCTGTACGAAAAATCGTTCTATATTCAGATCATCCAGCAGGGGCACCATCATTTCAAGTTCGTGTATATTGGCGCTGCTTACTGTATAGATAAGACTTGTGCCAAACCCCATGGAAACGGCTTTTTTTATACCTTCTATGCATTTGTCATATGATCCTTCTCCTCTGATCATATTGTTTGTCTTTCTTGTTGCCCCATCGAGGCTGAAACTGAAATAGTCAACATCATCAGGCGAAACTTTTGAAAGTATGTCATTAAAGAGATATCCGTTTGTGTCAACAGTTATAGAGTTGTAACCCATATTTTTTGCTTTTTTTATGGCAAAAGAAAGGTCGGGGTGAATGGTAGGCTCTCCACCTAAAAAAATGACATTGGCAATATTGCTTTTTTCGGCAAAAGCGCCGAGCCATGCCTCTATTGTTGACAAAGGAAGGGTGTTTTCTCCATGTTGTTCCCTGTTTATATAACAGTGCCGGCAATTGAGATTGCACTTCGTTAGAATATGAAAGAACACATTTGTGGAATTTTTTGAGAAGGAAACAGTTTTTTTCATTTAATCTTTTCTGCCAGAATTTCCAGTTGCTTTTTGGTTTCGACCAGTTCTTCGTTTGCTAATCGTAATCGGATTGATAGATATTCCGCAAATACTTTATACAATAAGAGTAGAAAATTTGCAGTTTCATCATCTGAAGGGAGCCTGTCGGTAGCAGCGGTGTTAACGGCAAGACATATTGTTTCCTCCTCTGCATAGACCGATGCCGACCTGCTTAACCTGTCCAGAATTCTCATTTCGCCGAAAATTTCACCGGTTTTACTTATTGTACTGATAGTAACTCCATCTTTTTCTATTCGTACCTTGCCGGAAAGAATAAAGTAAAACCACGGGTCTATATCACCCTCTTTGATAATTATCTCTCCATTTTCGTATCGCCTTACCTTGCTTAGCCTGAGCATTTTGCCCAGATTCTTTGTCTCGAATTTTCTTAACGCAGGAATCGCGAAGAGCTGTTTTATGTTTTGAATACTATCTTTAAGATATTTTGATTCAATCATAATTGATCGCCTCGAATAATTCAGATAATAAAGCAAAAATTTAATGGGACAAAGGATGCAACGCAACACAGAAAATGGAATTTTTACGAAGCTGTCAAGAAGAACCGGTAGTTTTTTAGCTGCTCCGAAAAAGGTCATCTTTTATGGATTGAAAAGTTTAGCTCTCCTGTTCTTGATTACCTGTTTCAATTGGTTCCGTTATAATGTCCTCAGCGGATTCCTCAGCCTCATCCGCATACTCATCCATATTCATATCCTTGATCATTTCTTCCCGGGCTTCTATTTGTTTAAGAAGGTCGCTGATTACAAGTTTAGTAGTTTCCAACTCTGCTTCGATTTTGATTCTGTCAGCCAGGGTTCGGAGCTTTTTGCTTTTCAGATCTGCCAGGGATTTGATGTTATCTTTATTTTCACCAAGACCCGACTTCATTATTGCTTCAACTTTTTGAATTTCTAATGTTATCTCAGCTTCTTTATAGTACTTTTTAGCAAGATCCACTTCGCTATCCGAGTAATTTTGCTGATTAACGGTCAGCTTATTTTTAAGTTTTGCCAGCTTTAGTTTTTCGCCGGATACTTTCATATCAAATTCAGCCTTGTAAACATCATCTTTCATTTCCGCAGGCACCTGAGTAATCAGTTCCCGGTATGCCGGCGATCCAACTGAGGTTATTGTTTTTTGTATATTCCTGGTTGTTTCACACCCGATTGAAAATAAAAATGCTATTAAAAGCGCCAAGTTGACATGCCAAAACCTTTTCATAATTTTCTCCTTTTCTATTGTTGATAGGAAAATGATGGGATTGCAATGAGGTAAATTTAATATCACAAAAGGTCATGATGGTAAAGGTTGAAAAACAGGTTAAAGAAATAATACATAAGTTGAGCGATTTTTTGCGAAGACATGTGCCAGGATCTTGATGCAGCAAGGTTTGCGAAAAGCGTAGGCATACCAATGGATATGTCGAGATTTTTCGCAAGTCCTTGATGCGCAAGAGATTAGTGCAGATCGAGTAAAAAATTGCTCAATTTAGGCAACAATATATGTAAAACTTTTCATAAAGGAAAATAAATTACACAGTAAATTAGGTGCTATTTTTTCTTGAGAATTTATAACTAATTGATATATTTTATTTATATGTTAGCCGCTTTTTTTGGTATAAATAATGCGTGATTAAAATAAATAACTAAATAAAACCTAAATCCTGCAAGTGTTGAGCTTCCCGCAGCCGCAAGGCGTGAAGCTGTAGTGAACCACCGCAAACGTTCTGCAATCCAGCTATAGCGGGACGGATGCGGTGAAATCGGCGCTCACGTTAGGTAAAACATAAAGTTGCCTAACTGTTTGTATAAAACCGGATGATATAGAAGGCATAAAAAAAGTAAATTGCTATATAGTGCCCGAACGAAAACTAGAAAATTTTTTCAAGTTCAAGGAAGGCACAAATTTTAACCGCAGGAATACATTGAGTATTTTGAGGATTAAAATTTAAGCCTGACGCAGAAATTGGGAAAATTAGCAGTTTTCGTTCAGGCACTATCTAAATGATCATAAAATGTCTTGGGTGGTAAACCATGAATGATACATATATATTTGATAATGGCGGCAGACGTTCCGGCATCGAAAGAAGGAGTTTTTCATACACAAATTATTTCCCTGAAAGAAGGTCCGACAAAGACAGGAGAAACGGAGTTGACAGGAGAAAGGGTTGTGCTCACAGAGAAGGTGTAGAGAGAAGATCTGCTTTTTAATTTGTTTATATTATTTTGCAATGGTAATCAGACAGGCAGTGCCGGAGACAGCGCTGCTTTTTTTTTTGTTATACGCCCCCTTTTGCCCAATCTCGGTGTCAGGCTCAAATTTTAATCCTCACTCCTCGCAATGACCACTCGGAACAAGAGGTTTTCAGTCAGCCACGAATTAACACTTTAAACTCTGATAGTTTCTTGTTATATAAAGATATTGGTAACGATTCAGGTGGAAGGCTGAAGTATATCCACCTGAAGCGGATATATTTTTAAAAAGCTAAAATGTTACAATATTTGAAATTATCTTAACAAATATGAAATCAGCAAATGATTTACCAGTAGAACTGGCGGAAGAAGCAAAGAATAAGCTGGATGCCTTTATAGCCGCAACGGAGAATGCAAAGGTCGAAATCAGGCATTATCCTCCTGAAATATTAGCTGTTATGAAAAAGGTTTTTGCTTTTAGTGATTTTGTTGCCAGAAGCTGCATACGCAATCCACAGATGCCGGCTGATCTCATTATAAGCGGCGATATTAAAAGACGGTACGAAAAGGATGAATACAATAATAAGCTTAAAATCTTTCTTTCTGAGGCAAAAGAAAATAATAATATTTCCAGTACTCTGCGTCGTTTCAGGCTTCGTGAGAAAGTAAGAATCGCGTGGCGGGATCTTGCCGGCTGGGCAGATCTTTTGGAAACCATGGCTGATCTTTCAAGCTTTGCAGATGCATGTTTAGAAGAGGCTCTTTCAATTCTTTATAAATCTCTTTGCTCTGAATATGGCAATCCTACAGGAGCTGACGGCTCTCAAGAATATCTTGTGGTTTTTGGTATGGGTAAACTTGGAGCACGTGAGCTTAACTTTTCTTCTGATATTGATTTGATTTTTGCATATAGTGAAGCCGGGAGAACAAAAGGTAAATCAAAGTCGATCAGCAATGAAGAATTCTTTGTGCTCCTTTGCAGACGTCTTTTAAATGTAATCGGCACAACCACTCCAGATGGACTTGTTTTTCGTGTTGATATGCGGCTTCGGCCTTTTGGCGAAAGCGGGCCTTTGGTTATGAGTTTTGACAACATGGAAGATTATTATCAGAGACAGGGTAGGGAATGGGAACGTTATGCCTGGATAAAGGCAAGGGTGTTGGCCGGTGACAAAGAAGCAGGTAGAAGACTTTTGGACAGACTTAAGCCTTTTGTTTTTCGCAGGTACCTTGATTTTGGAGTTTATGAATCTTTAAGGGATATGAAGCACAAAATATCTCTTGAAGTAAGCCATAAGGGAATGGAGGGAGATGTTAAGGTTGGTGCCGGAGGTATAAGAGAGATAGAATTTTTCGGACAGATATTTCAGCTTATACGTGGGGGAGTAGTGCCTGTTCTTCAGGAGCGTAGTATTCTGAATGTGTTAAAAATCCTTGCAGACAGGAGGTACATTCCACAGGATGTTTGCAATGATCTTACAGAGGCATATGAGTTTTTACGAAATACAGAGCACCGGCTTCAGGAATTTTCTGATCAGCAGACCCATAAAATTCCGTCAGATCCTGTCGGGAAAGCACGTCTTGCCGCATCAATGGGCTTTGATAAATGGGAATTTTTTGCTTTAGAGCTTAAGCGGCACATGGGAAGTGTCCACTATCATTTTAATAAATTGCTTGCCACTGAAGATTTTGAGACAAAAGGCGAAAAAATTGATAATGAATTAAAAAATGTATGGTTTGATCTGATTGAAAACGACCATAGCAATAAAGTGCTTTTTAATACTGGATTTGAGAGGCCGGATGAAGTATTGCGTTTGTTGGAACATTTTCGTAATGATCCGGAAACACGGTCACTGAGCGATAAAGGGCGAAAACGGCTCGATAAGCTTATTCCGCTTGTGTTGAAGGAAGTCGGAAAATCCGAACAACCATATCTTGCCTTAAACCGTATAATCGATTTGATCAAAGTAATAGAAAGGCGAACCTGTTACATAGCTCTTCTTTTGGAGAATCCTGATGCTCTTGTTCATCTGGTTAGACTTTCAAATGCAAGTCCATGGATAGTTTCTTTGCTGGCGCTTCACCCTGTACTTCTGGATGAATTGCTTGATGCCCGCACTCTATATATACCACCTAAAAAATCTGATATTATAAATGAGATAAGAAAAAAACTGAACCATATACCTGACCGGGATCTTGAATATCAAATTGAAGAATTGTGTGTTTTTAAACAAATCAATATATTGCGTGTTGCGGCAGCGGATGTTACAAATGCCATTCCCCTGATGAGAGTAAGTGATCATCTTACCGACATCGCTGAGACAATAATTAATGAGGTTCTTGAACTTTCCTGGAATCATTTAATTAAAAAACATGGAAAGCCGACCTGCCTTCTTGACGGAAAAACAAGCGAAAGGGGTTTTGTTGTTATAGCCTATGGCAAGCTGGGTGGTATTGAACTCGGTTATGGCGGCGATCTTGATCTGGTTTTTCTTCATGCAGGGACTAAAGGACAAACAAAGGGCGGAATACGTCCAATAGATAACGCTCAATTTTTTGCCCGCGTGGGGCAAAGAGTTATTCATATTCTAACCGCGCATACTTCTGCAGGAAGCCTGTATGAAACAGATATGAGGTTGCGTCCAAGCGGAAGCTCCGGCCCTCTGGTTTGTCACATCGAAGCATTTAAAGAATATCAGGTTGAAAAAGCCTGGACGTGGGAACATCAGGCCCTCGTTAAGGCAAGAGCTGTAAGCGGAGATATTAATTTGGCGAGGTATTTTGAACAGATACGCAAGGAGGTGCTTTCTCTTTCACGCAGCAAAACCAGGCTTCAGCAGGAGGTCAGGGAAATGCGGGAACGTATGCGCAAGGAGCTTTTAAGCCCGGAGCCAGGGTTTTTTGATCTCAAGCAGGGCCAAGGAGGTATGGTTGATGTTGAGTTTATAGTTCAGTATCTTGTACTTTTGAAATCCAGCGAATATAATGAACTTGCCGGATGGACAGACATTGTGCGCCTTTTGGAAACATTGATTAAGACAAAGATAGTGGACGATTCTACGGCGCGTTTCCTTAAGGAGGCCTATCTGGAATATAGAGCATCCGCTCATATGCTCAGCCTTCAGGAAAAATCCGCTAAAGTACCTGATACAGAATTTCGTAATTTGTGTGAAAAAGTTAAGAAAATCTGGAAAGCTTTTCTTGAGAATGACCGATGAGGATTGAAAATTGACTATTAAGGTGATGCGAATTTGTCAAAGTCAAAAGACATAAAAGTCCGGCATGAAAGTGCTTCTGAGAAGTTGCAGAAAAAGAAAAAGCATCTGATTTTGGATTTCATTAGCGGAAAAGAACGAAGTTTTATGGAACGTCATAGCCGGATTTTAAACGATTATTTCGTGGAAAAATTCAAAAGCAGTATTGTTGATCCTGAAATAGACATTGCTAAGAATCCTTATGCCATAATCGCTCTGGGCGGCTATGGAAGGGAAGAACAGTGCATTCACTCGGATGTAGATCTTCTTTTTCTTTTTGAAAAAAATGTTCCGGATGAAGCCGATGATATTATACAGGAAATAGTGTATCCGCTGTGGGATATAGGTTTGGATGTGGGGCATTCAACCAGGTCGCTAAAAGAATGTGTAAGCCTTTCAGGAGAAGATTTTGTTATTTTGAATTCAGTTCTGGATGCGCGTTTTATATGTGGGATGTCTATTTTGTATTCAGAGCTGATGAGACAAATTCGGGAAAAGGTAATAAGGGACAAATCCGACAAAATTATAAAATGGCTTGTTCAAAGCGGTATTAAACGCCATAGTCGTTTTGGAGATTCTGCATATTTGCTTGAACCAAATATTAAGGAAGGGCAGGGGGGATTGAGAGATTACCACACAATGCTGTGGATTGCCCGGATTAAATATAACATTAAACAGCCAAGAGATCTTGAGTATTATGGCCTCCTTTCTCATAGTGAGTTCCAGATTTTAAAAGAGGCGCTTTCGTTTATATGGAATGTAAGAAACCGATTGCATTATATAGCCGGCAGAAAGTGTGATCAACTGTATTTCGAGTACCAGACAGAACTGGCCAATGCCCTGAATCTCAGAAAACAAAACGGGCTGCAGCCAGTAGAAAGATTTTTAGCAAAATTGCACAGCCGTATGGAGCTTTTGAAGCAGCAATACTTGATGTTTAT
>JAJSZW010000113.1 GCA_030262895.1 Deltaproteobacteria bacterium
CACGGATTAAGCAGACAACATAAGGTTTTTGAATGCCCCTTACTTCCCGAAAGGCCACACTCTCTTTTAGCGCTAAAATTTCTGACGGGTCAAAAAGCGTAAGGGCATAATTGGAATCTCTCAGTATTTCAGCCAATATGTCCAATTTTATTCTCCTCTTTTACTCTCATACTCTATTTTCTGGTAATAATTGATTGCCATAATTTTTCTACAAATCCCCCATCAACTCTGCTTCCAGTTCCTCAATTGTCGGCAAGCTCGACTTTAATTCTTCAGGTATAGCCTCCTCAGACACACAGATGGGTTTGCTCATGTCACGGAGTGCATATTCCGCCTCTATTCCCTCTCGCAATGGATGGGAAATTCGACTTTTTACGAAAATATCATTTCTAACGCTCCTATAACTCTCTAATCGCTTTTATCTCGTATTCTTCAATCAATCCTTCATTGGCAAAGCTGAAGTAGCAATTGTCTCCGATGATGATGTGGTCGAAAAAGCTGATGCCGGTTGCCTTGGCCGCCATCATCAGGCTTTTTGTGAAAGCCTTGTCATCGTTGCTGGGAGTTACCGCACCGGATGGGTGATTGTGTGCAACAATGATCGACGGAGCATTATATTTGATGGCTGTCTGGATAATATCGCGGATATATGGATTTGCTCTGTCAACTGTGCCATAATCAATATCAATCATATCTGATATTACATTCCGTCTGTCGAGGAGAAGCAACGTAAACCGCTCCTTTTTTAAGTCTCTCATGAGGGGCATCAGGAAATTCGCAACATCAGATGATTTTTTAATCGGCCCATCAAGCGCCTTTTCCTCACTCAACATTCTTCGGCCCAGTTCGATGGCCGCTTTTATCTGGGCGATCTTCGCTTCTTTAAGGCCAGATATTTTCATGAATTCAGAGGGATCGATGCCGCTCATAATTCTGAGGGATTTGAATTTGTGGAGTAGTTCCTTCCCGATATCAACGGCGCTTCTTCCCTGTGTTCCTGTCCGGATAAGAATGGCAAGAAGCTCCGCATTGCTTAACGTCTGTTCACCATATTTAAGCAGTTTTTCCCGTGGACGGTCGTCTTTTGACCATTCACGGATGGGAAGGGGATATTTTTTAGCTTTCTTTTTCATTTGTAAAAAAGGTTGTGTCGGTAATCATATGTTTATTTTTCCTGTAGTTGGACTTTTATACCTTTGTTCCCTCTGACTGGATGTCCAGATACTCTGCATACACTTATCGCTTGCCTCGCTTTCTGCCTGTTGTCTCTTTCAAAATACCGGCATTCTCGAACTGGGATATCAGCGTGGATGCTCTCTGAAATGAAAAGAATGCGGAGTTTTATTTGTCATCGTTTTCCTCTCCCCCGGGTGGATTTCTCTCACCAGTGGTGAGAGTTTTTCCCGCTCCCGGTAGGTTTCATAAAACTGTTTCATGCGCCATAGGTTCTGAACGGAAAACCCCTTGCTGTCCGGATCGGTTTTTCGAGTGTGATCGGCAAGTTGCCTGACGACCGCTCGTCCCCATCCGGCATCGTTCACCTTTAGGCTGAGATACTCGCCCACCTGCCAGTACAGGTCAATCAGTGTGGTATTGACGGCATGAAATGCTTTCCGGCGGGCTTCCCGAATTATGCCGACAACTTCGGTGAATGCCTGCACATGCGTTTCGGCAGAGGTGATGGGACTCGCCTTTCCGCGGCCTGATGTTTTTTTCTTCTTAGCCATACGTCAGTCTTTCTCCCCATACGGCGTCTGGTCACCCCGCATACTGTTTCCCTTCCAGTACCCTTCAATGAGAATTAAGTTACCATTTTACTTGAGGATTTGAGTTAGTCTATTATCACGAACGAGCACCAACGTAAAGTCTAAAGGGAAATCATCTGCAAGAGCACCAGGATTCACAACAAAAAGCGGAAATACCCAAGCTTTGATGGATGCCTATGTCCCGCACTTCCCGTCCAATTTCAGATTTCTCCGGCTTCTCACTTGATTACGCCAGCGGCGTAACGCTGTTGGCGTAATTGATTTCTATTTCCAGATCCTCCTGATCCATCTTTTAAGGAATGGATCAAGGATCAGGTAGCTCCCTTATCCTCCTATACAAGGTCTTGTCCAAGTAATTTTTTAAGAGCCTTCTGATTGACATATTTCCCAAAAGACATGGGATAACATCTGAAAATAGTATGGATGATATTCAGAAATATTCAATATCTCGTTTATCTTATTTTTAGCAACCTCTTGAATTCCCTTATGATAGTTCTTCTCAAGTGTGATAATTTGAGTAGAGTAACACAAACTCTTGTTTTTTTGTAAGGATTTTACAGGAAACCTATTGGTTGACCCTCTACTGGATGAGATAAGTGGGACAGAAGGTGATTACAGGGTTAGGAGCCGATTATACAAATGGGAGGACAGTTGTGTCATGTAAATATGCGATTCTTCATTCAAATAGGCGTAATTGCATAGAAGCATGACCGTCCCAGGGTCCACTGATAAATTTATGGACATATCCCACTTTATACTTTAATATTTATAATGTGATCCAAAGCGCATCACGGGTAACAGGCAAACTAAGGAAATAGAGAAGCAGATGAGAGGTATGCGAATCTGGATTTTCCGGACTACGGACGTTGATTCAAAAGTACTGAACCATTTGCAGGAAAACCTGGCGATGGTTTTCTGCGGTACTGTAGAATCGGGCAAGACGTTTGAACTCAAGGAAAAGGAGCTTCATGCTGCACGAGGGCAGTATAAATCGACCCCTATCCTGTGGCGCCTTCGTATTCTGAAGCCGACCCAGGATTTTTTGCTGGCGGTCACCGAGGCTGACCTTTATGCCGACGGACTGAATTTTGTGTTTGGCGAGGCCTACTTAGCGGCCCGCTGCGCCATCATTTCACTGGCCAGGTTGAAAGCAGGATATCCGGAAAAACCCTTTACTGCAGAACTATTTTTACGCCGGGCGCTGACCGAAGCGGTGCATGAGGTAGGTCACCTCTTGGGAATAGGTCACTGCCCACAACCTACCTGCGTGATGCATTTTTCCAACAGCCTCTACGATACCGATCGCAAAGGTCCCACGTTTTGCAGTCGATGTCAGGAGTTTTTGCCATAAAAGAAGATGCGTAGAGGTTCGAATGAAAAAACCTCGGCAGAAACCTGCTAATAAACCGTCAGCAATGGCCAGCCTCATCACCATATTCATGTGTGGTGACGTAATGACAGGCAGAGGCATTGATCAAGTATTACCTTACCCTTGCGATCCTGTTATCTACGAATCATACGTAAGAGATGCCAGGCGCTATGTAGAGCTTGCCGAAAAGGCGAATGGCCCGATTCAACAACCTGTCAGCTTTTCTTACATTTGGGGAGATGCTCTCGAGGAATTGGAACGAGTGGCACCAGATGTGAGGATAATCAATCTGGAGACCAGCGTAACACAGAGTGCCGATTATTGGAAAGGTAAAGGGATAAACTATAGGATGCATCCGGAGAATATTCATTGTATAACAGCGGCCGGTATAGATTGTTGTGCTCTCGCAAATAACCACGTTCTTGATTGGGGATACTTGGGCCTTACAGAGACATTAGAAGCATTGAAAAAAGTGAATGTAAAAAGTGCGGGAGCGGGCCAAAACCTTGCAGAGGCAGAAACTCCGGCAGTATTGGAGGTCGAGGAGAAAGGAAGAGTGATTCTGTTCTCATACGGATCGGTAACAAGTGGAATACCTTTCAGTTGGGCTGCTTCGGAAGACAAACCAGGGGTGAATTTGCTGCAAGACTTTTCAGATATGACAGTCGAGTATATCAAGAAAAACGTCCGGAAAGTACGACAGCAAGGAGATATGGTAATTGCTTCTATTCACTGGGGAAGTAATTGGGGTTATGAGATTCCCCGCAAACAAACGGAATTCGCTCATGAGCTTATTGACACCGCAGCTGTTGACATAGTTCACGGGCATTCTTCTCACCATGTAATGGGAATAGAAGTTTACAAGGACAAACCTATCATCTATGGCTGTGGTGACTTCCTCAATGACTATGAAGGTATTGGTGGCTATGAGGATTTCAGAGCTGATTTGGCCTTGATGTACTTTGTAAGTGTGGATCTATCGACCGGAAAGCTCGTTTGCTTGCACATGAAACCAACACAGATTAAACAATTTCGTGCGAATCGAACATCAAGGTCAGATACACTCTGGCTAAGAGACACCTTGAATAGAGAAGGTAAAAAATTTGGGACTCGTGTGGAATTGGACGATGATAATACCTTAATCCTGCAATGGGATTAATTCGCTTTCAAGATACCGCCTTGTCATCATGCAATCATGTGATCAAGTCCAGGAAAATCAGTAGTTCTCTCCCAACAGGTAGACATTCCCGATGTGCACGCGGTGCAGGCCGGCACGTTCGGCCGCCTCTTTGCAGCGCATGGCATGCATGCGGGACGTGGTCGGAAGGTCTTGGAGGTAGAAATGAGGATAGAAGGCGAGCAGGCTGTAGGGAATTTTCGGATTCAACCCGGCAATATAGCCGGCTATGGCGCTGACCTCCTGCTCGTCTACGTATCCGGGAACCAGCAAGGTGCTGGCGATGAGAAAAGGTGGTTCCGGCCTTTTGGGTATCCATGTGCTCAATGCCTTGAAATTATCCAGGGTTTTTCGGTTTGTGACGCCACACAGCGCATGATGAATACCGTCATCCCATGCCTTTAGATCAAACTTGATACATCCACCGGATTGCATGGATAGCTCGGCCATCATGCCCAGATAAGGCTCCTGCATAGCGCCGTTTGTCTCTCAACATATTCTGAGAATGCGGCCTGATGCCTGTTTCAAGGCGAGTTTTGACGCTTTAATAGCATGGAAAATCTGTGGCGTTGGGTCGCCACCGAAATAACAAATGCACGCAGTCTTTTCGTCAACCCTACTTGCCAATTCCTTTGCAGAAAACGCGCGAGATGAAAACGTATGTTCTTTGAAGTGATAATTTTGGCAGTATAGGCAATTAAAAGAACAGGCATTGTAAAAGACGGCCAGGTTTTTATAACCATACTCCGGCCCGTTGGAAACGGCATATCGTGGGTAGCTGGGCCCTTGACCACTCATGGGGTCGTCCTCCCTTGAGTTTTCCTGATTCGACGCGGCGAAGGCCGCAAAAGCCTGCGCCCCTCTCAGGTATCCTGCACCTGTGGACGCAGAGCGGACAGGAGACACCATCTGCTGCACTGGGAGGGTCTACCGGAAGTCCATATTCCCTCCGGCTGTGATCGTGAACGGCCTTGATTTTGGGCCAGACCTCCTCAAAATGCGACCGGATACAATCCGCACAAAAACCGATCACCTTGGAGACGGTCCTGGCAGTCTTATTGCAGTATTGACATGTACCCATTTTTCAAACGTCTCTTTGTGCCTCCAAAAATAAAGAATCAGCCAGCCTGTCCCTGTTCTTTTTAGATACATGCATACAGTATCAGTTGTCTGTATCGGGTTGCTGGACGTACATACTATAATAAACAGGATCGAAACAAATAATGATAGACGGATTTTTTGAGCATGGTCACTTCTCTAAAACTATTCATTGGTTGTTATATCTTTGTTTTTAGAAACATCTTCACGAAGCAATACCTGCGTTGTGCAATGGGCGGCCCCGTAACCTTTCGTCAACTCCCCGAAATCCATCCAGACAACATCAACGCCATTTTTCTTTAGCGCATCTTTATAAGCTTTGCTTACGCCATCAATTGCTAAAATCTTGCCCGGAGCAACTGTCAAGAAATTAATGCCATAAAGATTCTGATCCTTGCGTGAGACAGGAATTACCGTGTATCCGAGATCTTTCTCAAGGTATTGCTGAAAATCCTTGTCTTTTATTACCTGCTTATATCCATCCTTTTCGAGCCTATACACATCTACTTTTGATGAAATTCCTTTTATTTCCGGCACACTCCCTGGGATATTCATTCTCAGATTAACCATGACCGCGAGTTTAGGGCCAATGATATTGAAGTATGTATCAAGATGCATTTCCTCCTGGTTTTTCCAGTTATCTTTGACAACGGCAACGAGGGACGTTCCAAAAACCTGATGCTCAAGAAGCTGCTTTACTCCTTCAGCATTTGTTCGTAATCCCTGCCCGATAAAGGCAACTTCACCTGCGGAAAAATAATCTCCCCCTTCCAATCTTCCTGCACCTTTTACCTCATAGATCGGTGTTATGCTCATTTTTTTTAAGACAAATTTAATTATTTTAGTCTCTGGAGCCCTCTGGACTGAATTCATCTTCGCAATGACAACCCCCTTTGCCGTGGTTATCATCTGATCTCGTAAAAAGTAGAGGTTCATTACCGGATCGAGCTCATAGGTAGCGCTCAAACCGGTATTTTTATCGGTTTGATGAAGATGAATGGTAGGTCGCTGAAGAATTATCTTAATTAACTCGTAAGGAGTTAACTGAAAAAGAATTTCCCGTTTATACTTTTTCTGTCGGCTTTTATCCGGTTCTTTAAGTGCTGAGTTATCAAATTTCAAGCAGCTACCGGCAAATTTCCTGAGCGTATCCAGTTCGGGAGAAGGTATGGTTCGTTCCTGTTCATCTATTGTACCTTTTAACAGTATATCGACAACTCTATATATTTCGGCTTCGTGTTTACGTAACCTCTCTATATATTTGAGATGTTCGGCATTAGCAATTTTCAGGCTGAATGGTTTTTCATAAAGTGCCGCTTCCGGATGCAACACCCCCATTAATACCTCCTCTCCGGGCGTATGCATTAAAATCTTTTTCGGATGCTCCCATTCAGCTTTTTGCCCCACTTTTGTGGCTTGAGCATAGCTATTTGTAAAAAATGAGATTATTAGAGAGAGGATAAAAAATATCTCATAAATCCAGATTAATCTGTTTCTTTTGAATAATATCATATTATACCCCCGATAATTTCTGTCTTTATACAACACACATTAATATTTGTTGACTTTCAATCGAATGTTTTAGTTAAGGTGCAACGGGTCATTGGACACGCTTCAATGTTTTCTTAAATCGATCAAGCAATGCATAGCCTGGTTCATTTGTAAAAAATGTTGTGTCGGTAATAATATGACTCTTTCCTGTTGGGATAAATTTCCGGGACACTTACGATTTTACGCATTTCTTTTCAATCGGCTGCTTTGAAAATAATGATATTGATGACAAGGTTGACATTATTTGTCTATAATATTATATTTCTTTAGTATTGTAAAATTTATTATAGAAAGGATAATTATTATGGCGGAAGATATTTTGGAAATTGATGATATCACTTTTGATGCTGAGGTTCTGAAGTCTGACAAACCGGTGCTTATAGATTTCTGGGCTCCGTGGTGCGGGCCATGCAGGGCCATTTCCCCTTTGGTAGAACAACTTGCCGATGAATTTGGAGATAAAATCAAATTTGTCAAATGCAATGTTGACGATAATCCAATCAGTCCCGGCAAATACGGAATAAGATCTATACCCACGCTTATGTTCTTCAAGGATGGTAATGTGGTAGATCAGGTGATAGGTATAGTTGCCAAATCAAAGCTGGAGGAAGTTATAAACAAAATTTTAAACCAAAGTTGAGTAATTTTTTGCGAAGAAATGTGCTGAGATCTTGATGCGGCAAGGTTTGCGAAAACCGCAGGCATACCGGTGGATATGTTGAGAATTTTCGCGAATCCTTGATGCGCAAGAGATTAGTGCAGATCAAGTAAAAAATCGTTCAATTTAGGTGATAGGAAACTTTGTAATGAAAAGTGTTGATTATGAACTTGTTATAATCGGCGGTGGTCCGGCCGGGCTCACCGCCGGTCTTTATGCTGCACGCGCCAGATTGAATGTAATCCTGATTGAAAAAATTGTGCCGGGAGGACAGGTTCTCACAACTGACTGGATTGAAAATTATCCCGGCTTTCCGGAAGGAATTAGCGGGCCTGACTTGATTCAGAAAATGACCGAGCAGGTTAAAAAATTTGATCTTAACATAGAATCAAATGAAGTAATTTCTCTTGATTTGTCTGAGCCTGTCAAGAAGATCAAGTTAAGCGACAGAACTATCACAAGCCACACAATTATTATAGCTACAGGAGCTTCACCCAAAAAGCTCGGCATCCCGGGTGAAGATATTTTTTTTGGAAGAGGCTTATCTACATGCGCAACCTGTGACGCACCTTTTTTCAAAGACAAGATAGTTGCGGCAGTGGGGGGCGGAGATACCGCTGTACAGGAAAGCATATTTCTGACCAAGTTTGTAAAAAAGGTTTATCTTATTCATAGAAGAGATCAGTTAAGGGCAACCAAGATCCTGCAGGAACGAGCATTTGCCAATGATAAAATCGAATTTATCTGGGATTCTGTATTAACAAGCATTGATGGTTTAGCTAATGTAGAAAAGATTACAGTAAAAAATGTTAAAACCGGAGATACAAAAGAACTCTCCGTGGACGGATGTTTTATATGGACAGGCATACTACCCAACACAAATTTTTTAAAAGATGAAGTAAAAGTAGATGATTACGGTTTTATAATCGTCGACTCGAATATGCAGTCATCAGTACCGGGTGTGTTTGCAGCAGGTGATGCGAGAAGTACCGGCCTGCGCCAGATTGTAACCGCTGCTGGAGATGCGGCAAGTGCTGTGTTTTCGGCAGAGCATTATATAGAAAGCATTAAATAATGAAACGTATCTTAACAATTGCTATCATTTCATTGCTTGTCTTTTCAGGTTGTGCATGGCTTGAGCCAAAAGAAGAAAAGAGCATAGAGGAACTTGCAAGCAACGGAATGGAAGAGTTTAAAAGCGAAAATTATAAAACAGCAATAGAATACTTTGAAAAATTAAGGGACTGGTATCCTTTCAGCAAATATGCAATCCTTGCAGAGCTGAAAATCGCTGATTCATACTACAAACTAAAGGAGTATGAAGAGGCTATATCTGCATATGAAGAATTTGTTAACCTTCATCCTCGCAACGAGGCAACATCCTATGTTATCTATCAGATAGGACTTTGCTATTTTGAGCAGATAGATAGTGTTGATCGAGACCAGACTACAGCGCAAAAAGCATTTGATACTTTTAAAAACCTGATTAAACAGTTCCCGGAAAATGCCTATGCAAACAGAGCAAGAGTTAAATCAAAGAAATGCTTAAAAAGTCTTGCAGGGCATGAATTCTACGTAGGATTCTTTTATTACAAAAGTAAGCACTATAAAGCAGCTTTGAGCCGTTTCGAGGCTGTCCTTACCAATTATCCCGATGTTGGAGTCCAGCATGAAGCCCTTCAGTACATTGCTTTGTGTAAAGAATATATGTGACTACTCACGTAGTCAGGCTGAAGCTGTTTAGGCTGAAGGGGTCAGAAGAGCACGATTGCCATACTTTTAGCGGAAACATCTGATTCTTGCACCAAACATGGCTTCAAAATGCGTTTTTTTCTAACAGTCTTCAGCCTTCAGCCTATCCACCTGAGTAGTTACGAAATATGAAGAAATCAAGGCAACCAACCCTGAACCGTGAACCGTGAACCTGAGTAGTTACGTTGATGATAGCAATAAGCGCCTGTCTTCTAGGATTCAAATGCAGATATGATGGTAAAAGCAAAAAAAACTCAGCCTTAATAAAGCTGCTGGAATCTGAAAAAATTCTTCCGATCTGTCCCGAACAGCTTGGCGGACTCCCTACTCCAAGAGCCCCATCAAACCTCGTTGAAGGAGATGGTTTTGATGTTCTGGATGGAAATGCAAAAGTTATAAACAGTTTCGGTGATGATAATACTGAGGCATTTATTAAAGGAGCCTATGCGGCACTGGATATGATCAGGGAGCAAAAAATCAAGCGCTGCTTTCTTAAAGATAAAAGCCCCTCATGTGGAAGAGGCGAAAAATATTTAACCGGAGTAACTGCTGCGCTTTTAATCCGAAAAGGATATATTGTTGAAGAGTTTAGTTAGTGCCTGAACGAAAACTGCTATTTTCCCCAATTTCTGCGTCAGGCTCAAATTTTAAGCCTCGAAATACTCAATGTATTCCTACATTTAAAATTTTCGCCTTCCTTGAACTTGGAAAAAACTATCTGGTTTTCGTTCGGGCACTAGTAAAAAAAGACTTTACACTCAATAAATTTTGTTGTAGGTATTCAAATTCTGGTTTTAAAATTTCATAAAATATAATTTTAGGAGAACTAATCATGTCACGGATGTGTGAAATATGCGGGAAAAAACCACTTGTAGGCAATAATGTCAGTCATGCTCACAATAAAACAAAACGTCGTTTTAACCCAAATCTTCAAAGAGTGCGCGCTGTTCATAAAGGAAGAGTAAAAAGAATGGTGGTATGCACCAGTTGTATAAGGTCGGGTTGTGTTGTAAAAACGTCTTGATTATTTCTCTATACTTGTGAACTTGTGACAAAATCGGAAAGCGAGTCAAAACATCATTCACTTGACAGCATAATTCTGAAAGTTCGATATCACACCTTTTAAAGCAATTTCAAAATGACAGACATATAGCAGATATACGTAACCTTGAAATCAGCCGCGCAGTTTTTACATCTCTCAAAATACTGTCTCAGCGCAAAAAACTACTTCCGCTTGAACCCTGCTTTCAATTGAATGTTAGCGCGATATTTAAGCTGCACACCTTTTAGAAAATTACGCAAGATCTGATCTTTACAGTCACGGTAGTGTTTATGGTCCGGCTTACGGAAAAACGCACTTAATTCGTGTTTACTAATGCGCAAATTAGCCAGGTCCATAATCTCCAATATGTCTTCGGCTTTCAGGTTTAATGCGATTTTTAATTTTCTAAAAATGATGTTGTTAGTTAAACGCTGCTCCGGCTCGGGTTGTGGCCCTTCTTTTTTGCCTCGTTTATCGTTAATCAAACCATTAAGGAAAATCGCCAGCTTAGTGTCGCTACATTTCTGATACGCAGGATCATCATCTTTTTTTAACCAACCGCTGATCTGCTCCCGCGTTACCTGATGATCAGCTAGGCCAAATACAGCAATCATTTTCGAATCGTTAAAGTCGAAGGTATAGCGGATACGACGCAATATATCGTTATTGGTCACAAGTATGCTCCGATCTAAACTGCAGTTGTGTCACAACGACTCACTGCCTGGTTACCTTGGGGAACATGCGGGACATCCTATAAATAAGCAAATAACTTGCTATAGCAACTGATAATTATGCTCTTTAGCGATCTTTTCTCCTCTACTTACAGCATATCCTACTCCCGGCTGAGTCATTCCTAATTGTTTTGCCAAATCCGTGCAGCTTATTCCCAATTCTCGAACTGCCCAATAGCATAACAGGTCCCTGGCCTCAACTTGAACTTTGCGTCTGCCTTTTGAATATATTTTTTCTGTTTCTATATCATATATCTTTGAGACCATCTGGCTTATCTTTTTGAGATCATATCCCAGGGCATTTAATTTATAACTGCGTTCAAGTTTCTCTTTTGCCTCTGATAATAATGCTGTAACAAATTCGCTGTCACCTAATATGCGTTCATCTCCTTTAATGCGATCCTGACCCTTTAGCCGCAATTTCTTTATCATAGACCATCCACCAAGACTGCGTACCAAACCACCCCCTGTAAGCTCCGGTCTTCTTCCCTGGTCAATCCCTTTTTTCAC
>JAJSZW010000114.1 GCA_030262895.1 Deltaproteobacteria bacterium
GACTTAAACTTATAAGTTAAGAAAGTTAAAAGCGATTTATCTTTCATTCTTTCTGCTTTTTCGATTGACTTGAGATAGAGTTTTTATACCGAACATATCCGACAGTCTCACTGAAGAAGCAAAATCAAACGGTTCAAATCCAGAAATTCCCGGATTGAAAACCGTAAGACGAACTCGAAGGATTATGACGAAGTTTGAGATGATTAAGGAGGAATAACACTTTCCATGCATACCCACACCACCCAAAAACAGCACCTCACGGAAAACCACTCCCGCTATAGTTCGCGGATAGCCCGCAAGGTTAGCCGCGCAGCGCAGACGAAAGAGGCGCGGGAACGTAATCTTGCAGTCGTGCAGTTAAAGCAAGCTTTGCCGGACAAGGACCTTCCCCTCCAAAAAACTATCGGCAACCAGGAAGCTCATAGATTACTGCAATCAGGCGCTATCCAGGCCAAGTTAAAAATCGGCGCACCGAACGACAAGTATGAACAGGAAGCAGATCAAGTGGCAGATGAGGTGTTGCGGATGCCAGACAATGTCGTTCAAACAAAACCAACCTTACCAAAACAATATCCCACGTGTAGGGATGTCGACTTAGAAAAAGTGCGTATACGAAAAAAAACGATATCAGATCTGATCAAACCGTCAATTCAGAGAAAGATCGATTTTGATGACTGTGACCGTAAGGGAGGGACGGAAGAGAAGAATACAATAATAGTGGCTCACCGAAAAGCAATCGAACGGTTAAGCATAGTAGTGGAGCTTCTTTTAAATAATACAGAAGCAGTTTTCCCATTTCGTGGTGCATTTAATCCGGAAGGACTTTTCGCACCGGCATATGATCTCAGAAAAGAGGAAGATATGATTGATCAAGCAATAAAAGTTCTTGGGAAGGCACTTGCTGGTCTGATAGAAGAGAATTTCAATTACGAGTGTGATTATAAAGAAGATTGGAACTTTAGATGTGAGGAAGGTGATTTAGCCTGGGCAAATACCGGAGCCCTAAGTTCCCTTTACGATATCCACATCTGTTGGGGTTTCTTCAAGCAAGATAGAGTAGAGGATCAAGCAGATACAATCATTCACGAGGCGTTACATAAATGGGCAGGAATAAGTCATGGGCCTGAGCCCCTAAACAATGCTTATGCATATGAATCATTAATTAAGCGTCTCAGCAAGCGCGGTATGCTGATTATTCAACCCCAGCTATTAGAGGAGGAAGAAGAAAAGGAGAAAAGAATACAACGTAAAGAGTATTCGGGCCAAACTCCTAAAGTCGTTCCTAACTTGGACTCTAGTATCAGGTCTCTAAAAAGCAATAGTCGGCCAATGCCAGCATCCATCCGATCTTACTTCGAACCACGCTTCGGCCATGATTTTAGTGATGTGAAAATATACAGTAATTCAAATGCAAATGAAATGGCTCGATCGTTAAAAGCGAGGGCATTTACAATAGGGAAAAATATTGTATTTGGGACAAACCAGTATTCACCAGAATCAGATGAGGGTAAAAAATTACTGGCACATGAGCTCGCGCATGTCGTTCAACAGAGTGATCCCACCGAGGATGTTCCTGTCCAGGTGCAGCGGAAGACTAGGCTCCAAGAGGCAGAGTGGCTTCCCGAGCTCGACGAAATTCTTCCGGGCCGTGTCGGTCCTATCACACATATATATCGAGTGAAGACACTGATCGACATCTTTGGCACAGCGCTGCTTGAGGAACACGTTCGACTGATCCGGGCCGACGCTGCAGCCAGCCAGTTTACGCGGAATCAAGGTGTGCCGGGGTTCGTCGCCCTGTACGATACCCGCCGGGGAAATCAGCTTGACGTAGAGGCGGCCCGGCAGGCCATCACAAATTTGCGGAGCCGCTACCAGGGAGACTCGCTTAATCGGCTTCGGCTAGGGCCGAGGGCTGAAGCTCCACCTTCCTATTGGTTCCAAGATCCGGCGAGTCAACTGCAGGGTGATGGTGTTGAAGGCGAATTCCCAATGACGAGGGGTGAACTAAGGGCTCAGGTATTCATCGAATCCTCTCTATCAAAGGTGTGGGTTGGTAAAAACATTGTTTTTGTACGTTTCGCCTATCCTGAGCCCGAGTTCACTAGCAGGGGGGTCTCCAGTCGCGTGGAGAATGCCAAGCGGCTTATTTTGAAAGCGATTAAGGAGGTGATGGAAAACATGACCGGTCTGCCCCTAGCAGCCAGCCGACAGGAACGCCGAGAGCAGCGCACGGTACGTGCCCAGCTCCGCGAGGTATGGCGCGGTCTGAGTCGTTCTTCGCCGCTGAACGTTTATATTGCCGATATTACTTCTCAAGAGTTTCAGCAGCAGGAGCCGCCGCCCCCGCACACTGAAAGGATCGTTGTCCGTTTGCAGGATGTTGGTAATCCGTCGCAGCTCAAGGCAGCAATTCGGATGCCACTTATGGTATTACAAGGCGGTAGGCTTGTTATGCAGACGGTGGCCCCTAAGTCACAGGCGTGGTTGCAGCGCACTGTACTACATGAGGCGTTACATGTGCTTCTGATCCGCCAATCAATCGATGCCAACACCATTTGGGAGGCCAATCGAACTCAGCTCAAAGTTCAGGGTAGCCCCAGCGCGCGACCGAAGTTCATTGAACTTGTTCGATGGTTCCTTATTTTCCAAGAAGAGGTGTTTTCCTATGAAAATGAAGCACGCCTCTATCCACCGCTGGCCCCGCAGAAACTTGATTACGACTCGTTTATCATGGATGTTAAAGACTTCTTGAGACAGAGACAGCTCACATTAAAAACAGTATCCCGCTCAATTCCTGTTGGTCAGCGGGTCGCTAATCAGACCGTGACCTGGGTGATCACCTATCAAACGCCTTCTGGCACCATTATTCTGACGGTTGAAGACATCCAGAAAATAGACGATTTATTTGAAGATCATAAAAAGATTATCCTTAACAATTGAATAATTTCAAGAAATATAAAAATGTGTACGGGATGGGGGACGTACGTCAGAATATAAGTTGATATGTGATTTTTTATATGATATGAAGTTATTATGCCACGCAAAGCACGCATAGATGCGCCAGGGGCGCTACATCATATTATTGCCAGGGGGATAGCCCGTAGAAAGGTGTTTGATGATAATGACGATCGGGATTTTTTTGTTGACCGGTTCGGTTTAATCCTGACTGACACAAACACACAATGCTTTGCGTGGGCGTTGATCCCCAATCATTTTCACCTGCTGCTGAAAACCGGAATAACGCCGATCGCCACGGTTATGAAACGCCTTTTAACCAGCTATGCGATGCACTACAATCGGCGGCACAAACGCCACGGACATCTGTTTCAGAATCGATATAAGTCCATTATATGCCAAGAGGATGCATACCTGCTGGAACTGGTGCGCTATATCCATTTAAACCCTCTTCGTGCAAAGCAGGTTGAGGATATGAATGGCCTGGATAATTATCTGTATGGGGGACACAGTACACTCATGGGCAAAACGACGGCAGCGTGGCAGAATAAGAGGTACATACTCAGGCTGTTTGACGACAAGGTCTCGCCTGCTCGGCGCCGGTACAGAGCTTTTGTGGAGAAGGGTGTCGCCGAGGGTAAGAGGCCAGAGCTTACTGGAGGTGGATTAATTCGAAGCGTTGGCGGATGGGCGGCTGTAAAAGCATTACGCAAGGCAAACGCATTGCAAAAGGGAGATGAACGTATTCTGGGCGATGGTAATTTTGTGGAGACGGTGCTTTCAGAAGCCAAGGAGGCATACGAAAGGAGATATCGACTGAAGGCCAAGGGCATTGATATTGACAGCATCGCGCACAGGGCTGCCCAGATAGCAGGTATAGAACCTTCACAGGTATGGGCTTCGGGGAAACAACCCAAAGTTGTACAAGCCCGCAGTCTTCTGTGCTATTGGGCGAATACTGAATTGGGGCTTTCGCAAGCATGGTTGAGTAAACGGCTGAGGCTTTCCCAACCGGCAATCAGCCTTTCGGTTGCGCGAGGACGTACAATAGCTATTCAAAATAATTATGGAATCGAAAACTTATAATCTGACGTACGTCTTTTATGACACCGTCCCTTATGACGTACGATGGTAAGGAGGAAGATATGTCAACAAAACTGCGCATAGCAACGTTCAACCTGGAAAATCTCGACGACAAACTCAGGCAGACGCCGACGCTGGAGGAGCGCATTGCTGTGATGCGGCCCCAACTTGTCAGGCTCAATGCCGATATCTTGTGCCTTCAGGAGGTAAATGGCCAAGAGAAAACAGGACAGCCCCGCTGTCTGCTGGCACTGGAAAGACTTGGAGACGGGGACGGGCTTGACTGGACATATTATGATATGGATGCAGATATCATACTGCAAAGAGGTGAGACATGCCACGACAAGCCAGACTGGATGCGGTGGGAACCCTGCATCATGTCATTATCCGTGGAATTGAGCGCAAAGAGATAGGTGACAGGAAAATAAGGAGGAACAAATGGCGGTAAAAGATTGGTTCATAGGAACGCTTAGACCGGATGGTTATCTAAAGACTGAATCTGGAAAGATTCTGCTCACCACTCTCCAAAAAGGTGCGTCACAGCTACCTGAATCGGGAGCGCTGCCTGTTGCAGATGAAGACTTAGGAAAAACAGCACTGGTCCAAGGGGAGCTTTCCGGCAAGATTTTCTATTCGGCACAGGTAGTGGAAACTCTGCCCCGTTTAACGGGTGCTTTGATTCAAGGACTAACAGAAAAGGGCATCGTTTCTTTAACGGAGATTCAAGAGCGCCTGTCCGAGTTGGAAAGTGAGCAGGACATAGGGCAACCGAAAAAGCTTTGCGCCCTGGTCATTGGGCACAAGAAAAGCTCTCCCGGTGCGGTCAACGAAAGGGCGGGCATTAGTGAGTTCGATTTCAACGAAGATTTGGCCATCCGCATTGAAAAGAAGATCCGAAATGCAGAAGTACAGCGAATTTACAGAAGGACATACAAGGAGCTACCAGACGACATAAATGCTCTTGAGCCCGATTTTGTTATCAGCCTTCATTGCAATGCTTTTAATACCCAAGTTGCAGGCACAGAGGTGCTTTACTATCACAAATCCGAAAATGGCAAGAAAATGGCTGAGATTCTTTTGAAATATTTATTGGAGCATCTAAAGCTACCCGATAGAGGGATTAAGTCAAGGATGTCTGAAGATAGAGGCGGCTATCTTTTGCGCTATACGCAAGCCCCATGTCTCATTGCTGAGCCATTTTTTATTGATAATAACAGTGATTTGGCGAGGGCTCAGGAAGATTTGGATGGCTTGGCAGCAGCTTATGCAGCAGCCATAGACGAGGTTTCGCAGATTGCCTAGCGCCGCCCTTTCAAGAATGAAAACCCTTTTAACCACGGCTTAAAACACAGATTGTCTGAATGCGGCTGTAAATAGCTAAAAAATGGTACAAAATTTCAAGTAAATATAGATTGACTTTATAGGAGGAAGCAACAATGAAAGGTATTGAGAAAATTGCTGATTTTGAAGATCAGATCAGTTTTTCAAAATTGCAGAGAAAAGAAGTAAGGAGTTATTAGGCGGAGACATTAAAAAGGAGTTAGAATCCGGAAAGGACTTTCCGGTTTCACTTAAAGTTGACTTCAGTGTATTGATAAGTGAAATAAATGCTCTTGAACAAACAAGGAACTTGTTTAAAGGCGTTATTGAAGAGTTTAAATCTGACTTCAGAGATCTTCTTAAAAGCAAAAATATGGCTGCGGCTAATAATGGATTTAATTCAATGCTGAAAGCACCATTGACAAAACCTTTATTAGCCGCAGCCATATTTTTGCTTTTAAGAAGATCTCTGAAGTCAGATTTAAACTCTTCAATAACGCCTTTAAACAAGTTCCTTGTTTGTTCAAGAGCATTTATTTCACTTATCAATACACTGAAGTCAACTTTAAGTGAAACCGGAAAGTCCTTTCCGGATTCTAACTCCTTTTTAATGTCTCCGCCTAATAACTCCTTACTTCTTTTCTCTGCAATTTTGAAAAACTGATCTGATCTTCAAAATCAGCAATTTTCTCAATACCTTTCATTGTTGCTTCCTCCTATAAAGTCAATCTATATTTACTTGAAATTTTGTACCATTTTTTAGCTATTTACAGCCGCATTCAGACAATCTGTGTTTTAAGCCGTGGTTAAAAGGGTTTTCATTCTTGAAAGGGCGGCGCTAGGCAATCTGCGAAACCTCGTCTATGGCTGCTGCATAAGCTGCTGCCAAGCCATCCAAATCTTCCTGAGCCCTCGCCAAATCACTGTTATTATCAATAAAAAATGGCTCAGCAATGAGACATGGGGCTTGCGTATAGCGCAAAAGATAGCCGCCTCTATCTTCAGACATCCTTGACTTAATCCCTCTATCGGGTAGCTTTAGATGCTCCAATAAATATTTCAAAAGAATCTCAGCCATTTTCTTGCCATTTTCGGATTTGTGATAGTAAAGCACCTCTGTGCCTGCAACTTGGGTATTAAAAGCATTGCAATGAAGGCTGATAACAAAATCGGGCTCAAGAGCATTTATGTCGTCTGGTAGCTCCTTGTATGTCCTTCTGTAAATTCGCTGTACTTCTGCATTTCGGATCTTCTTTTCAATGCGGATGGCCAAATCTTCGTTGAAATCGAACTCACTAATGCCCGCCCTTTCGTTGACCGCACCGGGAGAGCTTTTCTTGTGCCCAATGACCAGGGCGCAAAGCTTTTTCGGTTGCCCTATGTCCTGCTCACTTTCCAACTCGGACAGGCGCTCTTGAATCTCCGTTAAAGAAACGATGCCCTTTTCTGTTAGTCCTTGAATCAAAGCACCCGTTAAACGGGGCAGAGTTTCCACTACCTGTGCCGAATAGAAAATCTTGCCGGAAAGCTCCCCTTGGACCAGTGCTGTTTTTCCTAAGTCTTCATCTGCAACAGGCAGCGCTCCCGATTCAGGTAGCTGTGACGCACCTTTTTGGAGAGTGGTGAGCAGAATCTTTCCAGATTCAGTCTTTAGATAACCATCCGGTCTAAGCGTTCCTATGAACCAATCTTTTACCGCCATTTGTTCCTCCTTATTTTCCTGTCACCTATCTCTTTGCGCTCAATTCCACGGATAATGACATGATGCAGGGTTCCCACCGCATCCAGTCTGGCTTGTCGTGGCATGTCTCACCTCTTTGCAGTATGATATCTGCATCCATATCATAATATGTCCAGTCAAGCCCGTCCCCGTCTCCAAGTCTTTCCAGTGCCAGCAGACAGCGGGGCTGTCCTGTTTTCTCTTGGCCATTTACCTCCTGAAGGCACAAGATATCGGCATTGAGCCTGACAAGTTGGGGCCGCATCACAGCAATGCGCTCCTCCAGCGTCGGCGTCTGCCTGAGTTTGTCGTCGAGATTTTCCAGGTTGAACGTTGCTATGCGCAGTTTTGTTGACATATCTTCCTCCTTACCATCGTACGTCATAAGGGACGGTGTCATAAAAGACGTACGTCAGATTATAAGTTTTCGATTCCATAATTATTTTGAATAGCTATTGTACGTCCTCGCGCAACCGAAAGGCTGATTGCCGGTTGGGAAAGCCTCAGCCGTTTACTCAACCATGCTTGCGAAAGCCCCAATTCAGTATTCGCCCAATAGCACAGAAGACTGCGGGCTTGTACAACTTTGGGTTGTTTCCCCGAAGCCCATACCTGTGAAGGTTCTATACCTGCTATCTGGGCAGCCCTGTGCGCGATGCTGTCAATATCAATGCCCTTGGCCTTCAGTCGATATCTCCTTTCGTATGCCTCCTTGGCTTCTGAAAGCACCGTCTCCACAAAATTACCATCGCCCAGAATACGTTCATCTCCCTTTTGCAATGCGTTTGCCTTGCGTAATGCTTTTACAGCCGCCCATCCGCCAACGCTTCGAATTAATCCACCTCCAGTAAGCTCTGGCCTCTTACCCTCGGCGACACCCTTCTCCACAAAAGCTCTGTACCGGCGCCGAGCAGGCGAGACCTTGTCGTCAAACAGCCTGAGTATGTACCTCTTATTCTGCCACGCTGCCGTCGTTTTGCCCATGAGTGTACTGTGTCCCCCATACAGATAATTATCCAGGCCATTCATATCCTCAACCTGCTTTGCACGAAGAGGGTTTAAATGGATATAGCGCACCAGTTCCAGCAGGTATGCATCCTCTTGGCATATAATGGACTTATATCGATTCTGAAACAGATGTCCGTGGCGTTTGTGCCGCCGATTGTAGTGCATCGCATAGCTGGTTAAAAGGCGTTTCATAACCGTGGCGATCGGCGTTATTCCGGTTTTCAGCAGCAGGTGAAAATGATTGGGGATCAACGCCCACGCAAAGCATTGTGTGTTTGTGTCAGTCAGGATTAAACCGAACCGGTCAACAAAAAAATCCCGATCGTCATTATCATCAAACACCTTTCTACGGGCTATCCCCCTGGCAATAATATGATGTAGCGCCCCTGGCGCATCTATGCGTGCTTTGCGTGGCATAATAACTTCATATCATATAAAAAATCACATATCAACTTATATTCTGACGTACGTCCCCCATCCCGTACACATTTTTATATTTCTTGAAATTATTCAATTGTTAAGGATAATCTTTTTATGATCTTCAAATAAATCGTCTATTTTCTGGATGTCTTCAACCGTCAGAATAATGGTGCCAGAAGGCGTTTGATAGGTGATCACCCAGGTCACGGTCTGATTAGCGACCCGCTGACCAACAGGAATTGAGCGGGATACTGTTTTTAATGTGAGCTGTCTCTGTCTCAAGAAGTCTTTAACATCCATGATAAACGAGTCGTAATCAAGTTTCTGCGGGGCCAGCGGTGGATAGAGGCGTGCTTCATTTTCATAGGAAAACACCTCTTCTTGGAAAATAAGGAACCATCGAACAAGTTCAATGAACTTCGGTCGCGCGCTGGGGCTACCCTGAACTTTGAGCTGAGTTCGATTGGCCTCCCAAATGGTGTTGGCATCGATTGATTGGCGGATCAGAAGCACATGTAACGCCTCATGTAGTACAGTGCGCTGCAACCACGCCTGTGACTTAGGGGCCACCGTCTGCATAACAAGCCTACCGCCTTGTAATACCATAAGTGGCATCCGAATTGCTGCCTTGAGCTGCGACGGATTACCAACATCCTGCAAACGGACAACGATCCTTTCAGTGTGCGGGGGCGGCGGCTCCTGCTGCTGAAACTCTTGAGAAGTAATATCGGCAATATAAACGTTCAGCGGCGAAGAACGACTCAGACCGCGCCATACCTCGCGGAGCTGGGCACGTACCGTGCGCTGCTCTCGGCGTTCCTGTCGGCTGGCTGCTAGGGGCAGACCGGTCATGTTTTCCATCACCTCCTTAATCGCTTTCAAAATAAGCCGCTTGGCATTCTCCACGCGACTGGAGACCCCCCTGCTAGTGAACTCGGGCTCAGGATAGGCGAAACGTACAAAAACAATGTTTTTACCAACCCACACCTTTGATAGAGAGGATTCGATGAATACCTGAGCCCTTAGTTCACCCCTCGTCATTGGGAATTCGCCTTCAACACCATCACCCTGCAGTTGACTCGCCGGATCTTGGAACCAATAGGAAGGTGGAGCTTCAGCCCTCGGCCCTAGCCGAAGCCGATTAAGCGAGTCTCCCTGGTAGCGGCTCCGCAAATTTGTGATGGCCTGCCGGGCCGCCTCTACGTCAAGCTGATTTCCCCGGCGGGTATCGTACAGGGCGACGAACCCCGGCACACCTTGATTCCGCGTAAACTGGCTGGCTGCAGCGTCGGCCCGGATCAGTCGAACGTGTTCCTCAAGCAGCGCTGTGCCAAAGATGTCGATCAGTGTCTTCACTCGATATATATGTGTGATAGGACCGACACGGCCCGGAAGAATTTCGTCGAGCTCGGGAAGCCACTCTGCCTCTTGGAGCCTAGTCTTCCGCTGCACCTGGACAGGAACATCCTCGGTGGGATCACTCTGTTGAACGACATGCGCGAGCTCATGTGCCAGTAATTTTTTACCCTCATCTGATTCTGGTGAATACTGGTTTGTCCCAAATACAATATTTTTCCCTATTGTAAATGCCCTCGCTTTTAACGATCGAGCCATTTCATTTGCATTTGAATTACTGTATATTTTCACATCACTAAAATCATGGCCGAAGCGTGGTTCGAAGTAAGATCGGATGGATGCTGGCATTGGCCGACTATTGCTTTTTAGAGACCTGATACTAGAGTCCAAGTTAGGAACGACTTTAGGAGTTTGGCCCGAATACTCTTTACGTTGTATTCTTTTCTCCTTTTCTTCTTCCTCCTCTAATAGCTGGGGTTGAATAATCAGCATACCGCGCTTGCTGAGACGCTTAATTAATGATTCATATGCATAAGCATTGTTTAGGGGCTCAGGCCCATGACTTATTCCTGCCCATTTATGTAACGCCTCGTGAATGATTGTATCTGCTTGATCCTCTACTCTATCTTGCTTGAAGAAACCCCAACAGATGTGGATATCGTAAAGGGAACTTAGGGCTCCGGTATTTGCCCAGGCTAAATCACCTTCCTCACATCTAAAGTTCCAATCTTCTTTATAATCACACTCGTAATTGAAATTCTCTTCTATCAGACCAGCAAGTGCCTTCCCAAGAACTTTTATTGCTTGATCAATCATATCTTCCTCTTTTCTGAGATCATATGCCGGTGCGAAAAGTCCTTCCGGATTAAATGCACCACGAAATGGGAAAACTGCTTCTGTATTATTTAAAAGAAGCTCCACTACTATGCTTAACCGTTCGATTGCTTTTCGGTGAGCCACTATTATTGTATTCTTCTCTTCCGTCCCTCCCTTACGGTCACAGTCATCAAAATCGATCTTTCTCTGAATTGACGGTTTGATCAGATCTGATATCGTTTTTTTTCGTATACGCACTTTTTCTAAGTCGACATCCCTACACGTGGGATATTGTTTTGGTAAGGTTGGTTTTGTTTGAACGACATTGTCTGGCATCCGCAACACCTCATCTGCCACTTGATCTGCTTCCTGTTCATACTTGTCGTTCGGTGCGCCGATTTTTAACTTGGCCTGGATAGCGCCTGATTGCAGTAATCTATGAGCTTCCTGGTTGCCGATAGTTTTTTGGAGGGGAAGGTCCTTGTCCGGCAAAGCTTGCTTTAACTGCACGACTGCAAGATTACGTTCCCGCGCCTCTTTCGTCTGCGCTGCGCGGCTAACCTTGCGGGCTATCCGCGAACTATAGCGGGAGTGGTTTTCCGTGAGGTGCTGTTTTTGGGTGGTGTGGGTATGCATGGAAAGTGTTATTCCTCCTTAATCATCTCAAACTTCGTCATAATCCTTCGAGTTCGTCTTACGGTTTTCAATCCGGGAATTTCTGGATTTGAACCGTTTGATTTTGCTTCTTCAGTGAGACTGTCGGATATGTTCGGTATAAAAACTCTATCTCAAGTCAATCGAAAAAGCAGAAAGAATGAAAGATAAATCGCTTTTAACTTTCTTAACTTATAAGTTTAAGTC
>JAJSZW010000115.1 GCA_030262895.1 Deltaproteobacteria bacterium
CGAAGAGGGTATTATAGACTTTCAGATAAATAATTTCACTGCGTTATCAGTCGTCGACGTATAACTAATACGCCTTCCTCCTTCTGGCCTTGTGAAATTAATTATCTGAAAGTCTATATTGACTTTAAGACAGGAATCGTGTAATCATAACATCATAAATGATTACATGATTACAAGGAGGCTGTCATGGTGCGTACACAAATTCAATTAACCGAAGAGCAGATACGAAAGATAAAAGAGCTTTCTCTTTCCAGTCATGAATCTGTTGCAGCGCTAATCCGCAAGGCTGTCGATCAATTTTTTGTGACCGGAAAACCTGATCGCTCAACCCTTTACAGGCAAGCCGGGTCGATAGTCGGGAAATATAAAACGGAATTACCTGACATATCGGTCGAGCATGATCGTTATCTTGAGGAGGCTTTTGGATCATGAACGTTTTTGTAGATACTTCAGGGCTTTTTGCACTGCTGGTTCAAAATGACCATATGCACATCAGGGCAAAAGAAAATTTTAGCTACTTTGCCGAGCAGAACGCGCAACTTGTGACCAGTTCCTTTGTCCTTGTTGAGACAATAGCTCTTCTACAGCGGCGTATCGGACTGGCGCCGGTTCATGATTTTAATGCAAAAATCCTTCCTTTGCTCGATGTTATATGGGTTAATGATAAATGGTACACATGTGCTATGCAGCGCCTCTTTGCACAAAACAATCGAAACGTAAGCCTTGTGGATTGTTTGAGCTTTGAGATCATGGATTCACTGGAAATTAAATACGCTTTTGCTTTTGGGCATTTTGAAGAAAACGGCTTTACCATAGCCGCCTTTCATAACCTGGATATCAAATAACGAGCTACGCCCTGTGTCCGAAACAACCTTCATTGGTTATTATAGGGACTACCCATTTTACCATGGGTACAATCAAAAAATTTTGCATCAAAGATTTTAGCATTAAATGCACGTCAACTTCCATATGACTGGGAAGAGAAATATCACATAAAACCGGTTTTGATGGAATCATTTGTGGAAAAAAACAGGTTTGCAGGCACCTGCTATAAAGCAGCCAATTGGTGCAATGTTGGACAAACTAAAGAAAAACCGGCTTTAGTCAGCAAAGATCAAGCATTCTCGAATTATGCTGTTAAACTTTTCTGGTGAAATTATGCATTCCCGCGCAGGAGCGTGGGAACGAGGAAATAAATACAGAATACAGGAGCTGAATATGCTTAAACCTAAATTTAAAAAACTATCTAAAATAACTATAAGTCTGCTTATATGTTTGTGTCTTGCTTCTTTTTCATCATTTGCGGATGTTGGCCGGCAAGTCGCAGGAACTGTAACTTTTATGATCGGAGATGTATTTGTATCTTCCACAGGAAAGGATTGGGTTGCTGCTGATTTTGACATGAAAGTATATAAGGACGGTTGGATTAAGACAGGAGCGGAATCGCGCTGTGAAATTACACTTGAAGACGGATCTATAGTCAGGATGGAAGAAAATTCCCTCCAATGTGTTGAAAAAGTTAAAACAACCAGCGGCTCAAGAAAATCTTCCATATTACTTTCTGCTGGTAAAATCTGGTTAAATGCCCGTAAAATTATTTCAAAAAATGATAGTTTTCAGGTTCGAACGGATAAAGCAGTATGTGCGATACGAGGGACACAATTCAGAGTTGATACTGGCGGCAACCACACACGGATTAGTGTTTACTCCGGCGAAGTGGCAACGTGGAGCGCTTTATTTGACAGAGCAGAATATAAAACGAATAAAGATACTGCTATATCAAAACCTTATCCTGTAGCTGGACCGGATCCTGTATCCATGGAAAAGTGGGTAGAAATTGTAAAAGCCTTTCAGCAGATCACAATAGATGCCAAGGGAGGATATAAAAAGCAGGATCTGGACATTAAGAGCCTATCGGAAGATACCTGGGTAATCTGGAATATGACCCGCGACAGCTCAACCGGCATCCATCAGTAGTCAAGCACTCGATCAATATCAACAGGGCTACGTCATTTTCATAGACAAGCTGGTGAAATAGCAAATTTTCTTGCTTAATCTATTTTTTATAAATTCGAAACTCGAAGCACGAAATTCGAAACAAATACGAATGTTCCAAATCCTAAATTCAAAACAAATGATATTTTCGAAGCCCTTGATAAATATTGCGTAACCACGCTGGAGCGTGGTAAAGTTTTGGTCATTTGATATTCGAATTTTGATATTGTTTCGGATTTTGCATTTAAGCATCTTGAAAATACTTCTAATTGACTAAGTTGTAATCTACCTTGACGTTTTCCTGTCAATATCAAGGACAAAGAATAAATGGTGAAATTTCGCCGGCTGCCATACAGAAAATATATAGCAATTCTCTCTCTTGCTCTTGCAGGTTTTTCCGTTCTTTTTGTCTCCATAATGTTAAAAGGGGTAGTCTCCAATATACTCACACAGCTTGATAATACTTTTTACGCACAGTTTTTGTTGATCCGGGAACGGCTCAAAGAAGATAAAAAAGTCACTTACAGCGATGTCGTTATAGTCGGGATTGACGACAGGACTCTCAACAAGCTCGGCGCCTACAATCCTCTAAAATATCGCAGGTATCACATTAATCTGCTTGAAAATATTTTTAAAGGGCAGCCTTCTGCGGTGGTTTACGATATCCTTTTCGGAGATCCTCACAATGATCCCGAAGTTGACCGGAAGCTTTCCGAGGCCATGAAAAAAGGGACTGTATTTTCAGTCTGTTTTGGATCGGATTATGATCGATCAGACGGCATGTTCGAACCGTTTGCCTATAAAATCCCGGAAGGTTTGAGTATAAATTTTGCAAGTGAAAACGGCTTCGAGTTAATGTCTCCCCTTGTGCTTGATTCTCTAAAAAGTGTCGGCCTTGCAAATGCATATACGGATAATGATGGATTATTAAGAAAGATGCCGATCTTTTTCAAAGTGCAGGACAGGCTCTATCCGACAATATCGCTTGAGATATTTAGAAACATAAATAATATCCCGCGATCTAAAATCAGGGTTGAAAACAACAGGGTAATAACCGGCAAGACAGCAATCCCTGTTGATAAATATTGCAGAGCGTATGTAAATATCGACAATACATACAAAATAAGAGAAATATCATTTTATGATGTCTGGGCTGGTCGCGTGCCGGGTCGTTTTTTTAATGATAAAATTGTATTTATTGCCGCAACGGCTACCGGCCTTGGCGACAATAAACTGGTGCCGCTGTTCGGCTACGTCAGCGGAATAATGATTCACGCCAACCTGTTTCTGAATATGGTCCATAATAATTTCATTAATGAAGTTGCGGGAATCTCTTATTATCTTCTAATACTTTTTGCTTCTTTTTTTTATACATACCTGTTTTATTGCCGCCACGAATTATCGCTCCTGAAAAGGGTGGTTGGTTATGTCTCCAGTGTGTCACTTGTTACCAGTTTCGGCAAGACGCTTCTTAAGGTACCGTTTATTAAACGCTCTTATAACTCACTCAAATCCATGCGTGACAGAAGCTATGGTTTAAGAATATTTTTTCTTTTGTTTTCTGAAACACGACAGCGTCTTGCGCCGGTCCTTTTACAGCTTATATTTCTATATGCGGCTCTTTTTTTAATTTTCTATTATTTCAACATCCTCATTAAACCATTTACCATTATGATACAATTGGTTCTCTCTTATATGATTGTTTCAGAATTCAAAAGAATAGATTTCAGCAAGATAGCGCCTGTGGAAAAATGATCATGTTACGAAAACCAGCTTTGGGCTTTTTTCTTTAGTATGGATGAATTAATAACAATTCCGAATTATTATATTGTTGAAAAGTTGGGTGAGGGCCCCCAGTCCGTCGCTTATAAAGGTTTCCATAAAAAAACCCCTCATCGGCCGTTGGTTATTAAGATTCTGAAAGCGGCATCCATATCTGAAGATCAAAAAAGACATTTTCGGCAGAAGATCGAGCATCTTAAGGTTTTAAACGATATCCGCCTTATCACGCCTTTATCCTTTGAGGTGAGAAAAAACGTCCAGTTTTTTACCAAAGACTATTTCCAGGGGATAACTCTTGACCAGTGGTCCGGGAAACAAAAAAGAATTAACTTAAATGATTTTTTTACCGTAGCTTGCGGGATAGCGGAAGCTCTCAATAAGGCTCATGAGGCAGGTATTATTCACGGCGGCATCAAGCCGCATAATATATTAATTCAGCCGGAGTCTCTTGATATCCGGTTAATTGATTTTATAACCTCTATTGATGTAAGCAATATAAGTCATTTTATTTATGACCGCGCTTTTGTGGAGGATACCCTTGCCTATACTTCTCCCGAACAGACCGGCCGAATTAACTATAGAGTCGATTTTTCAAGCGATCTCTATTCGCTGGGGATTACCTGCTATAAATTGCTGGCTGGGCGACTTCCTTTTTTTTCTACCGACCCACTCGAATTAATCCATTCCCACCTTGCGGAAGAGGCATTGCTCGTTCACGAATTAAATCCCGCTATTCCTTCTGTGCTAGGTAAAATCATAGCCAAACAAATGCTCAAACAGCCCGAGAAACGTTACCAGAGCGCCACCGGGCTTCTGGCCGATCTCATGCAGTGCCGGGATGAATATGCAGCAAGAGGCGCGATCAGCGAATTTCCTTTAGGAATTTATGATCGTACCCATCGAGTTGCCTTTGTTTCAAAGATGGTGGGACGCGATATAGAAGCTAAAATTATACTTGAGGAATATGATAAAGCAGCTCAAGGCGTTTTCAACTCTCTATTCATATCAGGGCTTCCAGGCATTGGTAAAACCCAATTGATTCAAGCGCTTCAGAAACCTATCGTGGAACACCGGGGCTATTTTACATCAGGAAAGTTCGATGTTTATCAAAAGAATATTCCGTATAGCTCTATTATCCATGCTCTAAGAAATTTGGTGAGAACCTTTTTGACGGAAAGTAACGAAAGCGTTGTTTTCTGGAAGCAAAAAATTATCAAAGCGGTTGGAAACAATGGCACGGTGGTCATTGATGCGATACCGGAACTGGAGATCCTGATAGGCCCTCAACCGGAAGTTAAACCTCTTCCTCCTGTGGAATCCGGAAACCGTTTTCATGATGTCTTTGGCCGTTTTTTGACTTGCCTGGCCGCAGAAGAACATCCGCTTGTGCTTTTTATTGACGATCTTCAGTGGTGTGATATCGCTTCCTTTGATTTTCTTGCCAACATATTTGACAACTATAAGGAACATCAACACCTGTTTTTAATAGGAGCTTATCGGCATAATGAGGTGGATTCAAGCCATCCCCTGACAAAGTTATTACAAAGCGTCAAAAAAGACGCCAGACCCATGAAAGAAGTCAGGTTGGAACCACTTAAACCCGAGCACTGCCATGATATGGTCTCCTATATCCTTGGTTTGCCCCTTTCACAAGTCAAGGTCTTAGCAGGTTTTATAGCCGAACTAACAGAAGGTAATCCTCTATTTGTGAGCGAGATGCTGTCCTATCTATATAATGAAAATTTGCTTATTTTAGCTGATAACATGCAATGGCAATGGGATATGGACAGGATAACGCGTTCCGACATGCCGGCCTCAGTAGTATCGCTTTTTACCACGAAGATAAAAAAACTGCCCGATGATACTTTTGAGCTGCTCGAATACTGCGCCTGCATGGGAAACCGTTTCATACCTGTTGAAATTGCTCTGACAAGAGAAATTACGTTGCTTAAAACATTTGAAAACTTAAAGCCGGCTTTAAGCCAGGGACTTTTAATAGAAAGCAAAGATCAATTGCAATTTGTTCATGACCGGGTACAGGAGGCAACTCTAACGCTGATAAAACCCGAAAGGGAGCGGCAGATACATTGGCAGATCGGAGAGCATCTTCTTTCCGCTGTGCCCAAAGGATCTGATCTGGAAAAACTGGATAATCTGTTTACCATTGTTTCTCACCTGCACTTAGGAAAAGAAAGTATCTTAGACAGAAATGTTGCCTACCGATTATCTGATATCAGCTATCATGCGGGCAACAAGGCACTGGGTTCGCTGGCAACAGAAGCAGCCAATGAGTATTTTCGGCAAAGTCTTGAGGTCTTGCCGGATGACTGCTGGGAGGTGCAATATGATAGGACATTTAAGATATACCGGAAACTGGCAAAAACCGAGCTGATGTGCGGAAAATATGAAAACTCGGAAAAACTGCTCAATCAATTGCTTGAACGTGCCAAAACTGATCTGGACAAGGCCGAAGCACTGGCCGAACAGACAACTTCACTTTCATCTATAGGCAATTTTATAAAAGCAATTGAAACCGCTAACCGCGGGTTGGCATTTTTCGGAAAATCGATTCCGGATGATCCTGAGATAGCGGAACAAAAACGTGAGCAATTGATGAATGAGATCGACTCTCAATATGCTGTTAACATTTGGGACGCTATTCTTGATATGCCGTTTACCAAGGAAAGGAAGAGTAAGATTGAATTGGCGTTTTACAGTGAACTTATCCCGGATTTATACATGTCCGGTCTGGTGCCTCAACTTTATCTTTCGGCAGCGCAGTCAACCCGGCACTGCCTGGAAGGCGGCATGGATGAATCGGCAATCTACTCTTTTTCTATCATGGGGCTTTATTTAGGAGAGTATGGAGAATTTGAGCCGGCCTTTCGATATGAGGATCTGGCTCGCAACTTGTCGGCAATGTATCCGAACACCTTTGGAGCCACTCGTGGAATGAACGGAGTAGTATGGTGCAACATGCATTCGAGGAGTCATCCCGAAGAAGTGGTCAATTATTGTCTTAAAGCGATCCAGTGTGGAAGAAACTGCGGTGACCTTTATAATGCAGGTCTTTCCTATGGGCCACTGATGTGGAACCTTCAGGTGCAGGGGGCCAACCTGCTTGCCGTCGGGGAATACGCCAATGAGTGTCTTCAGTTTTCTCAGAAATATCACTTGTCTTTTTCAGTTGCTCTGGCCGAAGCGATGCAGGCCGGCTGGATTGAGCCTATGAAAAAAGATTATACACCCATTCCCATGGATGAAAAGATTAAAAAATGGGATAGGGACAATCATATTGCCGCTGCAGGGATCTATTATGTGCACATGGCTTTGACCTCTTATTATTTCGGGGAGTATGAAAATGCTGAAGAGTATTTATTTAAAGTCAGACAGTATATGAGAGGGCTTACCGATAATGTGCTGAAGAGACAGTGGTATGCCTTTCAGGTGTTGAATGCCCTCAGGCTGCATGAAAGGGGAAAAGTTTACGAAAGTAAAGAAAAATTATTATCTTACATTCAACCGCTCATCAAAAAGATTGAAACCTGGGCTCAATTCGGACCAACGCTTAAACCTTATCTTGCTTTTATCCATGCAGAATTAGAAAGAGTTACCGGCGATTTCAGAAAAGCCAGAAGTCTCTATTTTGATGCTATAGCTGTTGCGCATGAACAGCGATTTACTCTGCTGGAAGCTCACCTTAATGAATGCAGAGCGGAGCTTCTCAAGAACGCCGGCATAGGTACAGAGAGAGTTTACTTTGCCGAAGCAATCCGTCTGTATAAAAGTTGCCATGCTGAACGTAAAGAAATCTTTCTCATGGAGAAATATCCGGAGTATTTTGAGGAAGAAGCTCCTGCATACATGCCGGAAGAAGTAGAGCCGATTGATTATACCCTTCCATGCCTTGATGTCGACTACCTGATGAAATCCTCTCTTGCAATTTCAGCAGAGATCGACCCGGATGTCCTGTTGAAAAGAATTATGAATGTTGTTCTGGAGGCCTCGGGAGCCCAGCACGGGTATCTTTTGGTTGAAGAGGACGGGAGTTTTATCGTCTGTGCTGAAAGTCATATTACTGAAAAAGGTGTGGTCCGAACCGTCAAATATAATTTTGAAGATGCCGTAGATATTTGCAAAGCGATCATCCGTTATGTGCATCGAACCAAAGAGATGCTGACCCTGAACAATGCTTCGGAAGAAGGTGAATTTAAGGACAATCCCGAGGTTCAGACCATGCGGCTTCGCTCTGTCCTTTGTCTTCCCCTGATCAAACAGTCCAGTATAATCGGAATTCTATATCTCGAAAACCGTTTGTCTGATGAGGTTTTCACATCGAAAAAGGCAAGGATGACCGAACTCATAGCCTCACAAGCGGCCATTTCTCTGGAAAACGCCCGACTATTAGATCAGATGAAAAAGACAGAAGAGCAGATTAAGGAATCCCTTAGCGAGAAAGAAGTACTCCTTAGGGAAATTCATCATCGGGTTAAAAACAATTTGCAGATTATTTCCAGTCTGTTCAGGCTTCAATCCGCATATATTAGGGAGGAACATGACATGGAGATATTCAAGGAAAGCCAAAGTCGTGTGAGGTCAATGGCGCTAATCCATGAAAGACTTTATCAATCAAAGGACCTGGCAAAGATTGACTTTGCTGAATACACCAATAAGCTTGTGACTCATTTGCTGAGTTTATATGCGATACATCCGGAGACCATTACTTTGGACATAAGTGTTGATGATGTCTTTCTGAGTATTGATATCGCCGTACCTTGCGGTTTGATTATAAATGAGCTTGTTTCAAATTGTCTGAAACACGCTTTTCCGGAGAGCACTAAAGGCAAAATACGCGTCGAACTTCGTATGACAGAGGATTTGCCTGTTCAAAACGAACAATCAAGTAATATGGTTACATTAATTGTCAGTGATAATGGTGCCGGCTTCCCAAAAGATGTGGACTTTCGCAGCACAGAAACATTGGGTTTGGAATTAGTAACTACTTTAGTAAAACAGCTTAATGGTACCATTGAGCTTAATAGAAGTCGTGGAACAGAGTTTAAGATTACCTTCCCCTCATTGAGATTAAAAGGTAAAGTATAAAGCAAAGGAGCCAGGGAGATGTCGAATTCACGAATTTTGATTGTTGAAGATGAAGGCATTATAGCCAAGGATATACAAAGTACGTTAAACCGTTTGGGATATTCCGTTATTGGTATCGCCTCTTCCGGTGAGGAAGCCATTAAAAAAGCAATGGAAATACATCCGGATATAGTACTGATGGATATCGTGCTTGAAGGGGCTATGGACGGTGTTGAAGCGGCTGAGTATATTCATGATCATTTCGATATTCCAGTAGTCTATCTCACCGCTTATTCTGATGATACAACATTACAGCGTGCAAAGATAACTGAGCCATTTGGTTATATACTCAAACCTTTTCATGAGAAAGAATTATATACGACCATTGAGATGGCCCTTTACAAGCATACGATGCAAAGGAAATTAAAGGAAAGCGAACAATGGCTTGCTACCACACTCAAAAGCATAGGTGATGCGGTGATTGCCACCGATACCGGCAAATTAATAACATTTATGAATCCGGTAGCCGAGGCTTTGACGGGCTGGAAACAGGAAGAAGCTATAGGCAAACCTCTAAAAAATGTTTTCAAAGTTATAAATGGAAAAACCGGTAAACAGGCAGATGATCCTGTTGCAAAGGTGCTCAGGGAAGGTGTTATTGTTGGGCTGGCAAACCATACGGTATTGATAGCCAAAGACGGAACGAAAAGATCTGTTGATGACAGCGGTGCGCCTATCATAGATGATAAAGGGAAAATTATTGGTGTGGTTCTGGTCTTCCGCGATATAACCGAGCGAAAGATAACAGTGGAGCAACTTAGAGCATCTGAAGAAATAAATAGAAGCGTAGTGGATAACATCAATGTCGGCATAGCTCTGATAAGCCGAAATATGGAAATGTTGGCTTTGAATAATCAGATGAAAAAGTGGTATCCGGATATTGACATCTCACAAAAACCTGTTTGCTACAAGGCTTTTAATAAACCAGCCAGAAGCGACTTATGTCCTGATTGTCCAGTATATATAACTTTGAATGATGGAGAAGTTCATGAATCAGTATTAGACAGGATAGCGGATAATAAAGTGAGAAATTACAGAGTTATTTCCTCTCCACTTAAAGATAAAAAAGGCAAAATTATAGCAGCCATAGAGATGATTGAAGACATCACTGAGCAGAAGAAAGCACAGGAGGCGTTACAAAGAAGCGAAATTAAGTACCGTGAGCTTGTGCAGAATGCGAACAGCATTATTTTACGAATGGACTCTCAGGGTAATGTCACATTTTTCAACGAATTTGCCCAACAATTTTTTGGTTACACTGAAGATGAGATACTCGGCAAGAAGGTTGTCGGTACTTTAGTACCGACAACTGATAGAGCAGGCCGCGACCTTGCAGCAATGATCCGGGATATCGGGCTTAACCCTGAGAATCATGTTAGTAATGAGAATGAAAACATGCGGAAAGACGGTGCAAGGATATGGGTTGCATGGACAAATAAGGCTATTTATGACAAGGATGGAAACATAGTAGAAATACTTTGCGTTGGTAATGATGTTACTGAGCGCAAGCTTCTTGAAAAACAACTTCTTCAGGCCCTGAAGATGGAATCCATCGGGACTCTGGCCGGAGGCATTGCCCACGACTTCAACAACCTGCTCATGGGGATACTTGGCAATGTATCCTTAATGCAGATAAATACCGATCCGGCAGATCCAAATTACAACAGGCTGAAAAGCGTAGAAAAACAGGTCGAAAGCGGATCTAAGCTAACTTCGCAGCTTTTAGGGTATGCGAGGAAGGGAAGATATGAACTAAAGCCTATTAATCTGAACCTGTTGGTGAAAGATACTTCTGAGCTTTTCGGTAGAACCAGAAAGGACATTTCGATTTATTTGGAGCTATCGCCTGATCTTTTTGCAGTTGAGGCAGATAAAGGTCAGATCGAACAGGTTTTGTGGAACCTGTATGTTAATGCGGCTGATGCTATGCCGGGTGGAGGCGATTTTATTTTGAAGACCTTTAATACAGACCACAAGAATATGAAGGGCAGGTTGTATGTCCCCAAGCCTGGCAAGTATGTTGAGCTGTCTGTTACCGACACTGGGATAGGCATGGACAACGAGATCCGGCAACGAATATTTGATCCGTTTTTTACTACCAAAGAAATGGGCCGTGGAACCGGTCTTGGCCTGGCCTCAGCCTATGGCATCATAAAGGGCCACGATGGATACATTGATGTAGAATCCAGGAAGGGTGAGGGTGCTACCTTCAGCATTTATTTGCCTGCATCAGAAAAAAAGATTGCAAAAGCCGTCAAGATTACAGAAAAGTTGTTAAAGGGAACCGAAACTGTTCTTTTGGTAGATGATGAAGAGATTATCTTAGATATAGGGCGGGATTTACTGAAAGCAATGGGCTGTAAAACACTCACGGCCAGAGGTGGACATGAGGCAATTGAGCTGTATCAGAAGAATCAGGATGAAATAGACATTGTCATTTTAGACATGATCATGCCCAATATGTCTGGTGGTGAGGTCTATGACCGCATGAAGGAGATCAACCCGGATATAAAGGCACTTCTTTCAAGCGGTTACAGCATAAACGATCAGGCAACTGATA
>JAJSZW010000116.1 GCA_030262895.1 Deltaproteobacteria bacterium
TGGGGGTTTCAGGAGGTTAACTTTTCGTTCGAGGAACACAATATCGAACGTACCAGAGGTGTCCGGGTGCTGAGCCTGGAAGAACTTGACAAGGGGGATGTCAGCATGGAAATAGTCTCTGCCCGCATGGGACGGAATTATTCAAAGGCTGACAAAATACGGAAGGTCATACAGTCTATTTTTCACATGGTCAACAATGGCTACCACGTGATAGCGGTCGGATGGATACAGTCGGATGACACCGTCAAAGGAGGAACCGGTTGGGGCGTTGAGCTTGCAAAGCTCTTTAACCGTCCACTCAATGTATATGACCAGGAACGCAAAACATGGTTCTCATGGAAGGATAACAAATGGGTTGCTGAAACGCCCGTTATCATCGACAAAACATTTGTCGGAACAGGAACCCGAAATCTCAGTGACGAAGGCCGCAAAGCAATTCACGAACTTTTCGAAAATTCCTTTGGACCTGCAAAAGAAGATTAATCATTTTCGAGACTTTCAAGCGCTTCCCAGCGAAGGTAAGCTGCTTTGATTTCATCTTCCAATTCAGTGAGATGTGCCTGGGCACTTGCAATCTCTTCTTTTCCCTTTTTGTAAAACATGGGATCGGACATGATCGCATACAGTTCCTTTTGCTCAGCTTCAAAGGTGTCGATCTTAAGGGGCAGCTCTTTAAGTTCCCGCTTTTCCTTAAATCCGAGCTTGCGCTCCTTCGAGCGACTGGTTTCAGGCCCGTGTTTATTGCAAGACTTTTTTGCCGGCAAACGCTCCTGTTTGGGCTGCGGTCTTTGAATCAGCCAGTCATCGTAACCACCGGCATATTCGTTCACCTGGCCTTGACCCTCAAAGACCAGTGTGCTTGTAACCACATTGTTCAAAAAAGCCCGATCATGGCTTACAAGTAAAAGGGTTCCCTGGTACTCTAAAAGAAGTTTCTCTAAAAGTTCCAGGGTTTCCACATCGAGGTCGTTGGTGGGCTCATCCAGCACAAGAACATTGGCCGGCCTTGTAAAAAGCTTTGCCAGCAGCAGCCTGTTTTTTTCTCCCCCGGAAAGAACATGCACCGGCGTACGGCATCTCTCCGATGAAAAGAGAAAATCCTGAAGATAACTTATCACATGGCGCTTTTGGCCGTTAAAGATGATAAAATCGTTCCCCTGGCAGATATTCTCCTGGACGGTTTTGTGTGTATCCAGTTGCGCCCTGAGCTGGTCAAAATAGGCCACCTGAAGATGAGTGCCGTGGCGGACACGCCCTTCATGCGGAGAAATTTCTTTTAAAAGAATTTTTAACAGAGTGGTCTTGCCGACACCATTGGGGCCGATAATACCCACCTTGTCCCCGCGCATGATTACAGTAGCAAAATTCCGGATGATAGGGGTTGCGCCATACAGGAAACTGATATTCTTTGCTTCGATAACGAGCTTTCCGGTCCTTTCCGCTTCCTGAACCTGCATTCTGACATTACCGCTTTGCTTGCGGCGCGCCCGAAAAGCTGCCCGCATCTTTTTCAGGGCTCTGACACGCCCTTCATTCCTGGTTCGGCGGGCCTTGATGCCCTGCCTGATCCAGGTTTCCTCCTTTGAAAGTTTTTTATCAAACACCCTGTTCCGGCTTTCTTCGGCTTCAAGGGCAGCCTCTCTTCGTTCCAAATAGATTTCATAGCCACAGTTATAGGAAACAAGGCTGCCCCGATCCAGCTCCATGATCCGGTTGGCGATCTTTTTCAGAAAAGCACGGTCATGAGTAATAAAGAGCAGGGTTGTTACGTTGCGCAGAATAAATTCCTCCATCCATATGATGGAGTCAATGTCAAGATGGTTGGTCGGCTCGTCCAGCAGAAGAATGTCCGGCTGTCCGGCAAGGGCACGGGCAAAAAGCGTGCGTCGTTTCATGCCCGCTGAAAGGTCTGCGAATTTTTTTTCAGGGTCGAGCCGGGTCCTGGACAGAATGTTTTCAACCTGCCTCAAAAGTTCCCATCCGTTGTCGGAATTCAACCTGTTTTGCAGTTCATCCCGCCTTTTTACAAGTCCGGGGGGATTTACAGTCTCAAGCTGTCTGCAGATTCTGTTGTACTCGGCCAGCGCCCTGCCCTTTGGCCCCAGACCTTCAGCAACCACATCAAAAATCGTGCCGTCGAATCCGGTGGGCACATCCTGCTCCAGCACAGCCACAGTGGCTCCCTGCTGACGCCAGACATCACCGCTGTCAGGAAGAATTTCGCCGGCCAGGAGCTTCAGCAGGGTGGACTTGCCCACGCCGTTGCGACCCAGCAAGCAGACACGTTCCCCTTTTGCGATCTGAAACATTACCTTTTCAAGCAGGAGTGGATCACCAAATCCCCAGCACACCTCCCGCATACCGATCAGCGCCATGAATCAATCTCCCTGGCCAGACGCCCATTGCACCGGCACTTCTTCAACATAATGTCAACTTCGACTCCGAATGTTATATCTTGCCAGGCCCAGCCCTGCATCAGTTAATCTCCCTTGTCTTAAAAAACTCTATCTCCGGCCACTCTTCGTTGCTTTTCAGGATGTCAAGTGAACACCGTTTGATATCAACTTAAAAGAAATTTCCATACAGGCATATACCTTATTCGAAATCCCTTCAACGTCTCTTCCATCTCTTGATTTTCCGTTATTATAGTCCCTTCCTTCAAATCAAAACATATAAGGGCTCTTATCAGGGCATTGGTTTCTCTTGTCTTGGTTCTGGCCTCTCTCACGCTATATGATACCTGATAAACACCGGTTACCTTCCCTCCTTCAACGATAATGAAATCGACTTCATAGCCCTGTTTGTCTTTCCAGTAATATACTTCGTTCCCTTTTTGCAAAAAATTTAGAAAAACGATATTTTCCAGCACCTTGCCCCGGTCTTCACTGAATCCCATTGATATGGCATTCCTCAAGCCGCTATCAATACAAAATACTTTGCGGAGATTCTTTTCCTGCTCTTTCAAAGAATAAGAAAATTTCTTGAGGTAGAAAAACAGGAATGCATTATTTAAGTATTCAGAATATCTTTCAACAGTATCAACAGGCATATTTATAAAGCCCTTTATGCTGTTAAAAGATATAAGAGAGGCACAGTTTGTCATATAATACTTTGAAAGTGTTTTTAGATTGTTAACCTTCTTGATATTGTATCTCTCAACAATGTCACGGCTCAGTATATCGCCCATGTAATTAAGCAATATCTCCTGCTTGTTCTTCCCCAAAACAGCGGCTGGAAAACCTCCCCATCTCATGTATTCACCGACCAACCGCCTGATTTTTGTCTTTTGGCTCAACAGGTCAAGCTGATTATCCAATTTAATACCTTTAAAGAAAAGGAATTCGCTAAAACTGAGCGGATAAATCGTCAAATCAAGATGCCGGCCGGTGAGAAGCGTACCAAGTTCTTTGCTGAGAAGACTCGAGGAAGATCCCGTTATATAGATTGCATGCCTTTGCTGATCTACTAAAAAACGGACGAATCTTTCCCAGCCGGCGACGTTTTGCACCTCGTCAAGGAAGATATAAACCTTTCCTTTTGGCCTTAAAATCATCATGTAGGCATCGAAAAGCTTCGACATAAATTGCGGATTCAGTTCCCCATAGAACCGAGGATCTTCGAAATTAACATGTAATGTATTTTCCCGTGGGACGCCTCCGTCAATCAGCCTCTTGATTAGTTGATACATTATGGTCGATTTTCCGCTCCTGCGGGGACCTACGATGGTTACAGCCATGCCCTCTCGTGCCAGGTCTGATAACCTGTTCAGATAATTTGTCCGTTCAATGCCGACATTTTGATCCTGCCGCCAGAAGTTGGACTCAATCAAGATTTCAATTATTTGCTCAGGTGTCAAATTCATGCAATTTATCCATTTCATCGGTTATTATTATGCATTAATAACCGATACATCTATTTCAAGACCTGATCAAGCTATTTTTTAATCTACAGGATATTTACGCTTGAACTCAGGGGCGATCCCTTTCCCCATGGCACCCACTACATTGACCGTATTGACCAATGTTTGCGCAGGCGGCCCATATGCTGCTTGATAGATATGTCAACAGGGAAGTTCTCCTTTAATGCTGTTACCTTTTTTACTGCCCCCTTGTTTTGCAGAAAGAAGTCTTTTGTCAAGAGTGTAGACACGACCCCTCTGACGAGCTGTGCGGTTAGCATTTACTGTGTTTTGTCAATAAGTTGATTGCCATGAAGGATCTGTCGTAGGGACGGCTTTACGCCGCCCTCCAAATCGCTTTGGGCTGGATAAACCCGCCCCTACAGGAATCTGTCGTTGAGGATTAGAACATTCGGAAGGACTTAGGAATTACCTATCCGCACAGGTCGCAATTATTCAACATAGTCAACTACGTTCTTTAGTTCAATTACCACGTCAACTTATAAACTAATGTACGTCCCGCAAGCCGTCCCGCAAGCTTATAGAGAAGAATACTGAACACATCTATGTTACATTGATTTCTCCTATATCTTTTAGTAGCCTGTTCATCCGGGATCTTTCAATTTCTTCCCTGAAGGTTTGAAGTATCTCCGAGATGACTTTCAACCCGGCAGTCTGGGCAACCGGAATATTGTCTATCCCGCTGTCTTCAAGGGACTCGACGACGAACTTTATCGTAAGCGTATTGATATCGCGGGCGGGCTGATAGGTCAATTCCTTATACTCCTCCGTACGTGTATCAGAAATAATGCCGCATGCCACCAGCTCATAAAGGATTTTATGCACCAGACGAATAGGGATATCAAGCCTCTTAGATATTTCTGTGGCTGTCAGCGGCCCTCTGCCCTCCGCAAAATTTCTCACCAATAAATGGCAGATCTGAAGGGAAAGAAGCTTCTTGAAATAATCGCTTATACGGAGGGAATCGGGCTCAAATTCATAGGTATCTACATTCTGATGGGCAAAGGAAAGCTCCGCTCCGAAGAGAACGATAAGCCAGCTCAACTGTAACCATATCAGGAAGAGGGGCAACGCCGCAAAACTTCCATAGATGGCGTTGTATTTTGCTGCACCGACCTGAAAGGTGATATAGGCCCACTGGATAATCTGGTAGACTGTGCCGGCAATTATCCCCGCCAGAATACCCGACGAAAAATGAACCTTTGTGTTGGGTATAAAGATATAGAGAAAGGTGAAAAGAATCCATATCAGGCAATAGGGCAAAAACCTCAGAACGGAAAATATGACGGTGCTGAATATTCCCAGAAGCGCCACCTTTTCCGTTATAAGCGTCACCTGGGTGGTGATGAACACCGTTACACTGCTTGCCATTATCATAAGAATTGGGCAGAGGAGCATTACTGAAAGATAATCGCTGAATTTTCTTCCCAGAGGTCTTGCTTTTTTTATTCCCCAGATATCATTGAATGAATCTTCGATATTGCCGAGCACTTTTATTACCGCCCAGAAGAGAACAATCACACCCACACCCACAAGAAGCCCCCCCTTCGTATTTGCGAGCAGGGAATGGGCAAAACCGATTATTTTTACTATAATCTCCTCCTGTCCGGCAAACTGCTCCAGAAGCCGCTTCTCAAGGAGCTTTTCAAAACCGAATCCCTTGGCTATTCCAAAGGACATGGCAGCCACAGGGACTATGGAGATCAGGGAATAGAAGGTAAGGGCAGACGCCCTCAGTTGGCATTTATCCTCAGCAAATCCACGTGTGGACAGGAGGAAGATTCTTAATTGTTTGATGAAAAACGATTTTTTTCGCGGCAGGTTCTCTAAGCGAATTCTCCAGATATCATCTTTCATGAAATCAATGAAGCGCGATATAGCGAGCAAAATATTTTGCATCAGCAATCTCCTCAAGTTTGATAGGGGCGGTACCGGTGTCAAATCGTAACACCTTGTCCTTTATCGCAAGGCCTAAGTCACTCCGGCATCTTGATTTAGCTTCCCCGGTGCATAGGAAAAACATTTTTCGCTTATAATCAGTATCTTAGCTGCCCATTAAATGAAGACCCTTTGTTTCTACCACGTATACCTGTTCGTAGTCGTCCTTTTCTTCTGAAGCCGTAGCTGTAAAGATGAAATCAGGGTTGATTTTGTGCTTTCGCCGGCCCTGTAAGGCGTAATTACGCCCATATTTTGCAACAACTGACCTTTTATCAAGTTCGCCTTCTCTGAAGATGTTTTTTATGTACCTGGAAATTACGGATTTATCCCTGTCGAAGAGTGCAACCATGTGCTTCAGACTCAGCCATACAGTATCCTCAACCAGGTTAACTTCTAAAGACATTTGTCCGTCTTTCGTTTGATATATGACTATCTCGCCTTTATTTCCTTGAACATTCATGTTTCAGATAATTTTACCTTTTGTTGTGAAAAATGCCGACCTTTACGCCCTTTAACCTTACAATTATTCAACGTATTCCACACGTTATTCAGTTCAATTACCACGTCAACTTATTAACTGATGTACGTCCCACAAGTCATATCGCTTAGGAGCGTTGGATTTGCGTTTAGCCACTCTTCCTGCCTCCCTTAGTTTTGGAAGGCAATTGCTTAGCGGCTTGCTCCAGTTGCTTTATGCTTTCCGCCTCTCCGATGGCCTCCTTGTATTCACGACGCCGAACTTCAAACTGATCGTATTCTGCTTTCGCATGTTCTTCGGCGGTTTGTTTGCTCACCTTGCCAGCATTAGGCAGTATCTTGCGGTCGTTGAACCGCAAAAACTCATCCAATTTTTGTTCCCAATCCTTCATAAAAACCTGCTTGCGGCGTTTGGCCTGGTCTTCGGCAAAATCCAGCCACATGACAACGATCCGGTTTAATTCATCAATTTCCTCTTCTCGCAGATAATTCTTGGCCGTAGTGACATCGGTTTTGCGAACCTCGTCGCCCTTCCAACTGGTCAATCCCATATTGGAGAGCAGGTTGTCGGCGCGGGACTGAATCAGCTCAGCCGCCGTCATGCCGGTAGCCGCAAAATGAAGTTTGTTCTGGATGATGCTGAAAAACTTTGTAGTTTCACCCCATGACGGATCATAATCGCCAGCCATAGCGAAGATTTCCTTAACCCGCAGGTACATCCGCCGTTCGCTGGCGCGAATATCTCGGATACGCGCCAGCATTTCATCGAAATAGTCAGGTACGGATGAACCTGCCACGGGCGGGTTCATCAGCCGCTCATCGTCCATGACGAAGCCCTTGACGATGTACTCTTTCAGGCGCTGGGTCGCCCAGATTCTAAAGCGGGTAGCCACCAGGCTTTTGACGCGGTATCCCACCGAAATGATGGCATCGAGATTATAGAAGTTTGTGCTGTAGTTCTTCCCGTCCGCGGCAGTTGTAAAGAATTTCTTTACAACTGAATCCTGCGATAGTTCCCCTTCATCAAAAATATTCTTCAGATGCTGCCCGATATTCTGCTTGGTGGTCTGAAAAAGCTCCGCCATAAGCTGCTGGGTCAACCAGACAGTCTCATTTTCCAGACGGACTTCCAGTTTTACCCGACCATCATCAGTCTGGTAAACAAGCACTTCACCTTTACCTGGATCTTCCGGTAAAAATTCGTGTTCATTCGTGTTCATTCGTCCACTCCCTTACACATTATCCACGTCCTATATTAGCCGGTGGAAGTCTTCTTCAATAAAGCGGACTCTCCGGTTATCGCCTTCTTTTTGAAGGTTCGGCAGAGGAATATCCACATTAACTGTCTTAACCAACGTCTGCGCAGGCGATGCCCAAATGGTGCCTGATAAATATATCAATATGGGAATTCTTCCTAATTTTTCCCTTTTGTTGTGAAAAGTGCAGACCTTTACGCCCTTTATCTTTACAATTATTCAACATAGCCTGCCCTGTGAAATCATGTTTGCTTTTATTTAACTGGGGTCAACTACGTTCTTTAGTTCAATTACCACGTCAACTTATTAACTGATGTACGTCCCGCAAGTCCGATCTCCATACTATCCAACCGGATAAGTCCCGGTATATGGTCAGGATGAAATTCAATGAGCAAATCAATGTCGCTATCTGGCCTGATATTTCCTCCATTTTCCCCTTTATCCTTACAATTATTCAAAATAGCCTGCCCTGTGAAATCATGTTTGCTTTTATTTAACTGGGGGTCAACTACGTTATTCAGTTCAATTACCATGACAACTTATAAACTAATATATGTCCCGCAAGTCCGCTTTTTTTGCCATGTTGCTCCGCTCACGTAGTTATTGGTGTCACGTCCTGAATAGGGGCAATATAGGATGTCCCCAAGCTTCCCCATATTAAAAAATGAATACTGTCATTGTTTTGATTTACTCCTCGTCATTTAGATTTATGTCCAGATTTTGAATCTGCATCTGAATCCATTCTTTCGCCATCGCTTCATCCTGCTCAATTGCCATTTCAACGCCCTGTTTGGCAATTTCGAGGAGTTGTTTGGATTTTTTTCGGCAATCAAACGAATCTTCAATTTTTGATTTTATTTCTTTCTGCTTTTCCTTTCCTAAAATGGGGATAAGCGTGTTTTTTACCTGATCAAGCCGCCAATGTTTGATAATTGATCCACCGGCATCTCTTAGTATTTGTTGCTGTACAAGTGTCGAATTGAGAACAAGAGTAAGATACTCCTCTGAAGATCTTTCGCGATTTCTTACGGTCAGTCTTAATAAGCCACCAGATGGTATCATTCTATCTGGTTTTTCTTTTAAGTGAAAAGCTATGCCTGGAGTAGCATCCTTTGAAAGTAAAATTTCATTCTGTTTCGGTTGGTATTTAATCAAGTCTTGATAAAGCTCCTCTGAAATATATTTCTGGTTATTGTTTGTGATTTCATGCTTGGAAAGGTTGCTGACCCTAACAAAAGGCACGCCCGATTCTTGGTAGGCATCACTCCCGGGTTCAATACTTTTCTTAATCTTTACTAAATTACCCAGCGTATCCCAACCACCTTTGTAGGTTTTAATAGCATCCACAATTTCATCATATTTTGGCTGGAAGTATTCGGCATCAATACGCTCTGTCTGTTGGACATTAGAGTAATTTTTGACAAAAGATAATCGATGTTTTGGGCGCCAGTTGGTAAGGCCGAGTTCGGAGAGGAGGATGTGCTCGGTTTTTTTTAATACTTGATGGGCATTTTTCAGGATATGAACGGAATAAAAAAAAACTTTCTTTATATTATTTTGGAAATCATTGCTTAAAACAGGAATTATTATTTGACGACTATCTTTTAAATTTAGGTGCATTTGAATATTACCGGTAAACCACCTCCTCATTTGTGGTAAACCATACTTCGAATTCATAAATACAACAAAAAAATGGCTGTTTATTCTTGACGATGATTTTAACTTAATGGCTATAGTGTCTTGCGAGGTATTGCAAAGATCAAGTGTTACTAATGAAGCAGCAGGATAAGCAGTTTTTGATAAAATGATGTCATTCTTTTGCAGAAGTGTGTTTAAATATTTTTTGTTTTCTTCTTCTGGTATAAAAACAATGCCACTTTCATCTATAATCATATTTTTTAAGTTAGAAATTCTTACAAAGGGTATACCTCTTGCGGAATAACATTCTGCATTAATATCAAATATTCCCTTTTTAAAAACCGAAACTTCTTCCCCTATATTTGTATGTATTAATAACTTTAATGTTTTTTCAATCTCAAAGTAATGAGGTTGATACAATTCAGCATCTATTCTAAAATCGCTTACAATATTAGATTTTTTAACAATCGAAACCTGCATTTAACTATCCTCATACCCCAAATGACAACTTTTCGCTTTTTGCAAACTCGATAAACGCTTCTGCTATGCCATCGGGCAGTTCAGCATCGTGATTGTGGAGGTCGTGGTCTACTATTAGATGTCCGTGTTTATCCAATAGAGGTTTGCCTTCGCCATTTTTCACATAAACATAGTCACCGGAATTATCTTTCCCTGACTTTTCAGAAACGGCAAAGAAAATGGGATAATCATCTACTTTGGGGCAAAGCGGTCCTTGTTTAGGTTTGTCATTCCATTTCTGCAAAAAAAGAATGCTGGTCTTGGTGCCTGTATGAGGTTTAAATGTGTTGACCTGCAATCCCACAACCGCCAGGATTCTTGCTTTTTCGGAAACAAATTCTCCCGGATGCGTTTATCTGAGGTGTTATTGAATCGCCCCTGCGGAAGCACAATGGCCATTCTTCCACCTGGTTTCAAAAACTGAAGATTACGTTCAATAAATAAAATGTCCCTGCCGACCTTGGACTGCGGTTTGTTTTTGTGGTTATAGGCCAGTTCATATTTATGGATGATACGGGATTCTTTGATATCACCGGCAAAAGGCGGATTTGCCATTAGAATGTCAAACAGGAATTCTTTGTTAGAGACCTTTTCTTTTTTCAGTCGTTCAAAGCGCTTAAAGCCTTTTCCATAAGTCCTGAACCATTCGATGTTGTTTGTCCGCTCGTTCCATCGTTCATAGTCCAGTGTATTAAGATATAAAACATTCGTCTCACCGTCTCCGGCAATTAAGTTGATCGTGCGAGCAACACGTACCACTTTCTCGTCAAAATCGATGCCGAAAACTTTAAGCACATCCTTTTTTTCTTCTTCAGAGATTTCTTCATTGGAGAACAGATGCCCGGTCATTTGAAAAATCGTGTGAACGGTAAATCCACAGGAGCCGGCGGCTGAGTCGATCATATATTCGCCCCGTTTCGGATTCAGCATTTTGACGCACATATCAATGACATGTCTGGGCGTGAAGTATTGTCCTTTTTCCCCCTTGGCGGATTTGTTCACCAGATATTCGAAGGCTTCATCAATAATCTGCAAATTTGAATTGAAAAGCTTGATATCCTGCAAACTGGAGACGCATATAGAAAGATGAGACGGGGCAAGGTCGATTTTGCTGTCATCGGGGAATACTCCGTCCCATTTTTGCTTGGCTTCATCAAATAGTTTCTGAATCTTATTTTTCAATTCTCCTTCCGATTGTCCGGTATTCCTGAATTCCAATACTCTGAAAGAAGAATCATCAATCTGTAAAACCGCTTTTTTGATGTCTTCAAAGTCATTGCCCCTCAAATAAGGATGTTTGATTTTAAGGTCGGCTACTTGAGACAAGTTTTTGCTGTTCAAAAAATAATTAATAATTTCTTTATCTTTTTGGCTTTTGATTTCATCGTAGAGTTTTGTAAAAATGAGCTTAAATACTTCTTCGAAAACATCCACACCGGCGTTGGCTAATACCTCATTTTCCATATCCTGAATAATAATTTTGAGCGATTTGCCTTCATTAGGTATCTTGTCTTTGATAATCAAGTCTTTGAGCGTAAAGCGTTCTTTGATAATGTCGGCCAGCGTTTGAGTGACATTAGGGATATCGGTAATATCTTCAAAGTAATTGGGGTCTTTTCGATTGTAGTGGGAAATCTGGTTGCCGTTTGTCCATACCCCAATGGGTGCACCGGTAGCATTGCAGTAGCCTCTGAGTTGACTTTT
>JAJSZW010000117.1 GCA_030262895.1 Deltaproteobacteria bacterium
GGAACAGGGCTTGAACCTGTGACCCTCGGCTTGTAAGGCCGATGCTCTCCCAACTGAGCTACCCGCCCAAACGATTTTAATACAACCCCGACCTATAGACTTTCAGATAAATAATTTCACTGCGTTATCAGTCAAAATCCTCGACGATGTACACATCAGCACGACTTACTCAGATTTTTCCTTCTAGTCTTGTGAAATGAATTATCTGAAAGTCTATATAGCTTTTTCAAAAAGATATTTTAAGTACTAATTATTTAGCGTTATGTCAAGATTAAATAATAGCTGTTTCCTGATCGAATTTTTTTGACTTTGGTATCATCATTTCAAAAGGAATATCATCTTTCTTAAAAAGTGTATCTCCCTCATTAAGGATCAGAGAATAAGACAAAACATCATCCATATGATCCGCCAGAACAATGTCCATCTGCTTTAATATTATAGAGGGTATTTCCTTTATATCGTTTTCGTTTTCTTTGGGAATAATTACTTTTTTAATTCCCCCTCTATGGGCAGCCAGAATTTTTTCTTTTAATCCCCCAATTGTGAGGATTCTTCCACGTAGAGTGATTTCTCCGGTCATGGCAATATCCCGGTAAACAGGCCTTTTAGTTAGAGCTGAGACTATGGATGTGCATATAGAAATGCCTGCAGAAGGGCCGTCCTTTGGTATGGCTCCTTCAGGAACATGTATATGAATATCATACTTTTTATAAAACTCGTTATCAATCATAAGTCTATCGGCGCGTGAGCGGACATAGCTTACGGCAGCCTGGGCGGATTCTTTCATTACATCCCCCAGTTTGCCGGTCATGATAACCTTACCCTTACCAGGCATAATCAAAGTTTCAATACAAAGCAGGTCACCACCCACCTGTGTCCAGGCAAGCCCTGTAACGATACCTATCTGATCCTTTTCCTCTACCTGGCCATGCTTGAAGCGAGGCGGCCCCAAGTATTTTTGCAAAGATTTTTCTGTTATATTAAATGTGTTTGTATCTTTATTTTTTACAACCTTACGTGAAATTTTGCGACATATGGAAGCGATCTCACGTTCTAAATTCCTTACGCCGGCTTCACGAGTGTAAAACCGTATAATTGAATAAATTGAGTTTTTCGAAAATCCTATATTCTTACCTTCAAGCCCGTTCATTCTTATTTGTTTAGTTATAAGAAAATCCTTGGCTATATGATATTTTTCAAATTCAGTATAGCTTGACAGGCGTATAATTTCCATCCTGTCCTGAAGAGGAAGAGGTATCTCCGGCAAGGTATTTGCGGTTGTGATAAAAAGAATATCTGTAAGATCATAGTCCACATCTAAGTAATGATCATTAAAGCTGAAATTTTGTTCCGGATCAAGTACCTCAAGAAGAGCGGCTGAAGGGTCGCCACGAAAATCCATACTCATTTTATCCACTTCATCGAGACAAAATACCGGATTGTTTACGCCGACTTTTTTCAGGGACTGGATGATTTTGCCGGGCATTGCGCCTATATAAGTACGCCTGTGTCCACGAATTTCCGCTTCATCTCTGACGCCTCCCAGTGAAAGACGAATAAATTTTCTTCCTGTAGCCCTTGCAACAGATTTGGCAAGCGAAGTCTTCCCAACACCAGGAGGGCCGACAAAACAAAGTATAGGACCACGTACTTTTTTGACAAGTGCCTGGACTGCAAGATATTCAAGTATGCGTTCCTTTGGTTTCTCAAGACCGTAATGGTCTTCATTTAGAATTTTTTCTGCTTCATCAAGATTATTACCCACCCTGCTACGGTCAAACCAGGGAAGACTTATCATCCATTCAATATAATTTCGAACTACAGTTGCTTCAGCCGACATTGGGGTCATCATCTTGAGCTTTTTGAGCTCTTGCCTTGCTTTAGCTGCCGCCTCCTTAGACATTCTCTTCCGTTTGATCTGTTTTTCAAGTTCTTTGAGTTCGTCACTTGGGCCTTCTTCAGCTCCCATCTCCTTTTTTATAGCCCGCATCTGCTCATTCAGATAATAACTCTTCTGAGTTTTCTCCATCTGCTCCTTTACACGGGATTTTATCCTCTTATCCATGTTAAAAATATCGATTTCCATTTTTATCAAGCCAAGAAGGATAGAAAGCCGCTTGCCGGGAGAAAAGGTTTCCAGGAGATGCTGTTTGTCCTCAATTTTAAATGAAAAATGAGCAGCCACGGTATCTGCCAACTGAGATGGATTGGATATGGCAGAGATATTGCCCACAAGTTCTTTAGAAATATTTTTTGACAGATTGGCATATTCCTCAAAGCTCTCAATAACAGCCCTGCTAAGCGCAACACCTTCTGCAACCGAAATTCCCAGCTCAACTACCGGCTCAACATCCACGCTGAAAAAGTCATTGTCCTGAATAAAGCGCTTTATGCGTCCCCTTGACTTTCCCTCAACAAGAGCCTTTACCGTGCCATCAGGAAGCTTAAGCAGTTGAAGCACTTTCCCAAAAACACCAATAGAATTAATATCCTTCTCCCGGGGATTATCAATGCCTACCTTTTTCTGTGAGGCAAGAAAAATATTTTTGTCTTTATTCATTGCATCGGCAAGCGCATTTATAGATTTTGTCCGTCCAACAAAAAGAGGAGCCACCATATGAGGGAAAACCACAATATCCCTTAAAGGTAAAAGCGGGAGCTTTTGTTTTGGCTGATCCGGCACGTCTTCCCTGAAAATTTTTGGTAAATTTAGCATTAGTAATACAACTATCTTATATTTAAAGTTTTATAATAACAGTTTGGCCACAAAGGCACTAAGACACTAATCTGAACCGGGCTTTTAAAATTTATATCCTTTCTTCTGAGCCTTTATGTCTTTGTGGCTGAACTACTACGAAAAATCTACGCCTGTTTCTTTGTCTGCTCATACAACAGGATCGGATCTTCCTTATTCAGCACAACATCTTCACCTATCACGCATTCCTTTACATTTTCGATAGAAGGAATTTCAAACATAATATCCAACATGCAGTTCTCCAGTATTGAGCGAAGTCCTCTTGCACCTGATTTTCGTTTCGAGGACTCTTGGGCAACAGCCGCAATAGCACTGTCTGTAAATCTCAGGTTTACTCCTTCAATCTCAAAAAGTTTTTTGAACTGCTTGATCAAAGCATTCTTTGGTTCTTTAAGTATTCTAATCAGCGCAGCATTATTTAATTCATCAAGCGTAGCAATTACCGGCAAACGACCGACAAATTCCGGAATAAGACCAAATTTTACAAGGTCATCAGGTTGAACCATTCTAAGGATATCTCCAATACTTTTTTCTTTCTGCTTGACAATTTGTGCGCCAAAACCCATAACTTTTGAGCCGAGCCGACGCTTGATTATCTGTTCAAGGCCGGTAAAGGTTCCACCGCAAATAAAAAGTATGTTGGAAGTATCAACCTTGACAAAATCCTGCTGAGGATGCTTTCTTCCACCTTTAGGCGGAACACTTGCAGTAGTCCCCTCTACAATCTTTAATAATGCCTGCTGAACTCCTTCCCCTGAAACATCACGTGTAATAGAAGGATTGTCGGACTTTCGTGCAATCTTGTCAATTTCATCAATATAAACGATTCCTCGCTTGGCCTTTTCAACATCGTAATCGGCATTTTGGAGTAATGAAAGGACAATGTTTTCAACATCTTCACCGACATATCCTGCTTCCGTAAGGCTTGTGGCATCTGCTATTGTAAAAGGAACATTAAGAAATCTGGCAAGTGTCTGTGCAAGCAAAGTCTTTCCGCAGCCGGTAGGCCCTATCAGAAGAATGTTGCTTTTCTGGATTTCAATATCTCCTGTTCCAACCGAAGAATCCAGCCTTTTATAATGATTGTAAACAGCAACAGAAAGAACCTTTTTTGCAGTATCCTGTTCAATCACATAATCATCAAGCATTGTTGTAATTTCTTTTGGAGTTAGGATCTGCTCTATTTTTCCTGTAGCTTTTTCGCTTTCCTCATCAATAATTTCGCTGCAAAGCTGAATGCACTCATCGCATATATATACCGCCGGTCCGGCAATCAGCTTGGTAACTTCCTTCTGATTTTTACCGCAAAATGAACAGAAAAGATTATCGTTCATATCCCCCTTTTTTGACATTTTACGCCTCCGTCTTTTTTAAATGGTCAAGGTCATCCCTGTTAATTATTACGTGATCTATGAGCCCGTATTCCTTTGCCTCATCACCTGCCATGAAGAAATCCCGATCAGTATCAAGCTGTATTTGTTCAAGATTTTTGCCTGTATGGTATGCTAATATTTTATTCAGGGTTTCCTTCATGCGAAGGATTTCTTTGGCCTGGATTGCAATATCCGAGGCCTGCCCCTGAAACCCCCCCATAGGCTGGTGGATTAAAATTCTCGAGTTAGGCAGGGAATAACGCTTTCCTTTTGTACCGGCAGTAAGCAAAAGCGCACCCATACTGGCAGCCTGTCCCACACATACTGTTGCAATATCAGGTTTAATGTACTGCATGGTATCATATACAGCCAAACCCGCTGTAACTAATCCACCGGGGGAGTTTACATAAAAATTTATATCCTTATCAGGATCTTCTGATTCAAGAAAAAGGAGCTGCGCAATTAAAAGATTTGCGATCTCATCATTCATAGGTGATCCAAGAAAAATTATTCTGTCCTTGAGCAGCCTGGAGTATATATCATAGGCACGCTCTCCTCTGCTGCTTTGTTCAATTACCATGGGTATTAATGGCAAAACTATTCTCCTTCATTAATTCTCAGTGTTTTTTGATTCCAATTCAGGTTCCACAATTTCCTGGCTGCTATTTTCAATAATAAGCTTTAAAGCTTTTTTTTCAAGCAGAGATGTTTTAAAAAATTCAATATTACTACCTTTCTGCTCGTAAAAATTCCTTATTTCTTCAACAGGTCTGTTAAAGGCTTCAGCCATATCCTTATAGCCGTTTTCCAGATCTTCGTCAGAAAGGGTCAGATTTTCCTGCCCAACTATTTTTTTCAGGATCAGACGACGTCTTACCTGTTTTATCGCAGTATCCCGATATTTTTCAGCAAGATCTTCTTTTGTCAGACTGCGCTCTTCCAAAGACGAGCCATGGTATGTAAGGGTCTTCTCAACTTCTTCAATTATGCCCTCAAGCTCAAAAGCAATCAAAGAATCAGGCACCTCAAAGTTTACTTTCTCCAACAATGCAGTGAAAATCTGCTCTTGCACTTCCTGATCAGATCTTTTTTCATAACCTTTTAATAAGTTGCTACTTATTTCCTCCTTCAACTGCTTCAATGTTTCATATTTGCCAAGATCTTTTGCAAACTCATCATCGATTTCAGGGAGCACAACTTCCCTTATTCCGTTTAGTTTTACATTAAATGTTATTTCAAGATTAGCAACTTTATTATTAAAATAATCTTCAGGAAAATGTACCTTAACTTCCCTGGTTTCACCTGTGCTCATGCCAATCAATTGTTCATCAAATTCTTTTAAAATAGGCCCATCACCTATTTTTAATGTAAAATTCTCTGTTTTCTGGGTTTCCGCAAATGGCTTGCCGTCTTTAAATCCTTCATAATCTACAAGGACAAAATCTCCCTCCTGCGCCGGACGATCTTCTTCGAGGGTTTTTTGTTGAGCCAGATTTTTCTGAAGCATTTTAAGCTGTGCATCCATTTCTTCAGCACTAACTCTGTATAGATTTTTCTTAAGAGCTAATCCCTTGAAATCAACAGTTTCAATTTCAGGTTCTATCTCAACAGTAGCATCATATTTATATGGTCCCTTTCCATCCGCGATAGGAGGCTCAATCTCAGGTCTTCCAACGATGTTCAGCTCTGCCTCCTTGATAGCATTTATAAGGGATTCCTGAATTAATTTTGAAGAAACATCGGCATTAACATCCTTTTTATATAACCTCTCCAAAACCGTCCTGGGGGTCTTTCCCGGACGGAAACCCTTTACCTTGGCATTTTTTTTCAAATCCTTATAAGCCTTGTCCAGCTCACCGACAACAACCTTTTCAGGGATTTCAACATGCAGTACCTTTTTAACGGTACTCAAATCTTCAACTGTAACCTGCATAAGCTTCCTTTCTTCACCTAATAAATTTAATTTTGACTGGTGCGAGAGGGGAGAGTTGAACTCCCAATCTGTTACCAGAGCTGGATCCTAAGTCCAGTGCGTCTACCAATTCCGCCACTCTCGCATATTTTTTATATTTGACATTACGCTCAATAATATTAAACTACCATACTCAAGTTTACCCCTATAGCATTGATGGGAATTAAGGAAGCGAAACTTGAGTAACATAATTTATAAAAAATAATATTAAACACCATTTGTGTCAAGTAAAATTGGGTAAATAGCTTTTATGTCGGTATATTGCAACATGTTTTCAACTTATCGCTATATTGCCGTATTAATGTCATTTGCCCTGCTCGTTATGGCCAACCCAGCAGAAGTAATGGCAAAAAAGACAGGTTATAATAACAAAAAAATTATTATATTAGATCCCGGCCATGGAGGGCATGATAAAGGCGCTCAGGGCATGAATGGGACTTATGAAAAAACACTAAGTTTAAAACTCGCCGATATTATTGCAAAAGAACTTAAATATAAATACAGGGTCTTTCTCACGAGAACTGATGACTACTGGCTTGACATCCCCAGCAGAATTGATGCAGCCAACCATCTAAAAGCAGATCTTTTTATCAGCATACACTTCGGTGGAAGCTTTTTACATAAAGCAAGCGGCATATGCATTTATTACTATAAAGAAATATCAGGCGCAAATATTTTAGAAAGAGCAACATTAAAAACAATCAAAAGCAATAACATCCGGACCCAGTGGCATAATATCCAAAACAGGCACAAAATAACAAGTCATGTTTTAGCTGAATCAGTGAAAAATCGCATTAATGAACATATAGGATTTGCAAAATGCAAGGTCCAGGGCGCACCTGTCATAGTGCTATCCGGCGCAGATATGCCCGCAGTAGTTATAGAAGCCGGTTACATAAGCAATCCAGCCGACGAAAAAAAGCTAAAGGACGAAAAAGTTTTATCTAATTTCGCTAAAAGTATAAGCAAAGGAATAGAAGATTTTTTCAACCGTGAACCGATAACTGTAAACCGTGAACGGTCACACTAATTTATTGTGCTTGCACGAACAACAAAAGCGTGATAATTAAACCACCAAATCGGGGCGTGGCGCAGCCTGGTAGCGCGCCTGCTTTGGGAGCAGGAAGTCGGAGGTTCAAATCCTCTCGCCCCGACCACCACCAAAGTACTTTAAACCTAAATTGAGCCGGGGGCATCCCCGGCTTTTTTTGTAACAGGAAATATTTAATGTCGGACAAACCTGATTTAAAAGATATAAACAGTGAGTTATCCCATGCAGATGAAATTATTGAGGAGATCATCTCTGAGTTACCCCTGAAAGAAAGAGTTGCTATTGCCAACATGAATAAAGGAGATATTGAGATACTTAAAAATGTTTTCAATAAGTATGTTAGTGGAAAAACCGATACAGAAGCGGATGACAGTGAATGCACGGATATGATGAATAATCTATGGTCAAAACTGCAGAAAACACACAGACTCAGAGTTGTTAAATAAACTTTTCAGGCACACGTCCCAGGCGAAGCAAACAAAATTATAGACTTTCAGATAATTAATTTCACTGTGTTATCAGTCGTCGACGTATAACTAATACGCCTTCCTCCTTCTGGCCTTGTGAAATTAATTATCTGAAAGTCTATAGCTTTTTACGAGTTCGTCAATTAATAACCACTTAAATCTCCCAATGGTCTTGCAAATGTAAATTTAGCGGGCTTTGCCATCATTTCCGAGAATGCCTCTTTAACATTTCCGCCCGAGGCTGAAAAGGGAAGAGAGGCAATGAACATGACGGTACCCACGGCTGTTACAGCAATACCAAGGGGCCTTAAAAATAAAAAGTCAACAAACATTTGCTCGGCACTGTTTTCTTTAAACAAACTCTGATCCTGCGCAAGTGCCGATGAACCAAAAGGGATAAGCATCAGACCTGAAATTAAAAAAATGATTACGGGTATTTTTAGCATTTTATACATCTGTACCTCCTGTCGTATTAACTTATGCACCGAACCAGTAGTTTTGAATTAATTAAATTTTAACAGGTATTTTACATATTGCAACTGGTTTTTGCCTTGTAACTTCTCAAAAAGTTCGGGTAAAAATAAAAAAAACGAGTCCGCTGGTGATGAAATGTAAAATAGCTGACTATTTGAGTATCTTAGTGAGCGAGTCTTCTATCATGTAATTTGCCCGGATTTATTGAGAAGTTACTTTGCCTTGAGCTAATTTATTGATAATTAATGACAACTTATTCAAAATATATAGATATAGCCATAGCTCTTCCAGTATATAATACCTTTACCTATCGGGTTCCGGAAAATTTTTCCAACTTTATATCCATAGGTAAAAGAGCCCTTGTTCCTTTCGGTAAGCGCAGAGTGACAGGATATATACTGGGCTCATGTGAAAAAACAAGTTGGAGCGAGATTGAAATAAAGTCAATTCTGGATATTCTTGATGAAAACCCTCTTTTCCCTTCATCAATAGTACCATTTTTCAGGTGGATCTCAGAATACTATATATATCCAATCGGGGAAGTTATAAAAAGCGCACTTCCAGGCGGACTAAATCTTTATGAATATGCCATAATATCAATTACAGAAAATGGTAAAAATGTTCTTAAAGATAATTCTGTCCCGCCCATACAAAGGGAAATCTTAAGTTCCCTTGAATCTGAATCCTGCCGACAAAAAAATCTTTGCAAAATTATAAACAAAGACATTCCGAACTCCTTAATTCAAACCATGGAAAACCTGGGATTGATTATCAGCAAGCGTGAGCTAAAAGGAGGAAGAACAAGACCGAAGTTGGAACGTTATGTATTTTTAACCAGCTCGGAAATCGCAATTAAGGAGCTTTCAGCTCCAAAAAAGAAAATAATAGATGCATTAAAAGAAGAGGGTGAACTTTCTGTAAAAAAATTAAAAGAGCTGGTACCGTCCGCTCCTGGATTAATTAAATCTTTGGAAAACAAAGGTTATATTTCTATCACTAAAAAAAGAGTTTATCGTGATCCATTCGGCGAATCTATTGAGACTGATAGCGCCCATATACTAACAAAAGAACAGGAACAAGTCATTTCAAAAGTTGTAAACTCCCTTAATAAAGAATTTTCAACCTTTCTTTTGGCAGGAGTTACTGGAAGCGGAAAAACAGAAGTTTATATGCGGATTGCAGCAGAAGCTATAAAAAAAAACTGCAAAGTTCTGGTGCTTGTTCCTGAAATTGCCCTTATATCACAGATGGAAAGGCGGTTCAGGGCCCGCTTTGGAGAGTGCGTTGCTGTGCTTCACAGCGGGCTTTCAGCAGGTGAACGTTATGACCAGTGGATGCGCATAGCCTCAGAAGAAGCAACTATAGCTATAGGTGCAAGGTCGGCTATTTTTACACCTTTCGATAATGTTGGAGTCATTATCGTAGATGAGGAACACGATACTTCTTATAAGCAGGAAGGGGGCCTTTGTTATAATGCAAGGGATCTCGCTGTTGTCAGGGCAAAGCTAAATAATTGTGTTGCATTGCTGGGATCAGCTACACCTTCGATTCAGTCATACTATAATGTTACGATAAATAAATTTACTGAACTGACTCTGAAAAAACGTATTGAAAAAAGACCTCTACCCGAGATCACCATAATCGATCTGCGCAAGATCAGAGATTATAGAGGAGTTAAAAAGTTTATTTCATCGGAGCTTCACGAGGCCATGAAAGAAACCTTGGAACGTGGAGAACAGATTTTGCTATTCCTGAACAGGCGGGGCTTTGCAAGTTTTCCTGTTTGTGCATCATGCGGCAAAGCTATCAGGTGCAAGAATTGTGATATTTCTCTTACTTTTCACAAGGGTGCTAATGCGTACAAGTGCCATTACTGTGGTTTTACATTAGCATCCACTTCAAATTGTCCAACCTGCGGATCCGCCGGTATAAAGCTGTTAGGACTTGGTACGGAAAAAATTGAGGCCGCAGTCAAGTCGCTTTTTCCTAATGCAAAAACAGCCAGAATGGATCGTGATACCACCACCCGCAAGGGTTCTGTTTTAAAACTACTTAAAGGCCTGAAGAATAATACAATAGATATACTTGTCGGAACCCAGATGATAGCAAAGGGTCATGACTTTCCGAATATTACCTTGGTCGGCATAATTTGTGCTGATCTTTCTTTAAGCCTGCCTGACTTTCGTGCAGGAGAACGAACGTTTCAGCTTCTCGCTCAGGTGTCTGGAAGAGCCGGCAGGGGGAATGTATCCGGCAGGGTGATATTGCAAACTTTCAATCCCGAACATTTCAGCATACTATCTGCAAAAACCCAGGACTTTAAAGTATTTTACAATAAAGAAATACACTTTAGAAAGAGCCTGAGATATCCACCGTTTTCAAGGATGGTGCAGATTAAAATTTCAGGAAATGACAAGGAAAAAACAAGGCAGCATGCTCTTGCAGTGGGAAATCTCTGCAATACCTTGAAAAAAAATAATAAATCTTTTATAAAAACAATAGAAGTATTAGGGCCCATTGAAGCGCCTCTGCCCAGAATAGCAAAACAGTATAGATGGCAAATTCTTTTAAAAAGTCTGAGTGTAAAAGAACTTCACAGCTTGATTCATCTAATGATGTTCAGGAACGCATCAAAATTTTACAAGCAAAAAGTTAAAGTTGTTGTTGATATGGATCCTTTTTTTATGATGTAAAAGCAGAGGTCTATAGATTTTCAGATAATTAATTTCACAAGGCCAGAAGGAGGAAGGCGTATTAGTTATACGTCGACGACTGATAACGCAGTGAAATTATTTATCTGGAAATCTATAACAGAGGGAATTATGATTATAGCAGTAATAAGTGACAGCCATGACAACATATGGAATTTGCGCAAAGCTCTGGCAATTATCAAAGAAAAAAATGCCGGCATGATTATTCACTGCGGAGATTTTGTTGCCCCATTTATGCTGAAAGAGCTCAATGAGGCAGATATCCCTGTCCACGGAGTTTTTGGGAATAATGACGGAGACCTGTATCTTCTGACAAAGTTTTCTCTAACTAGTTTTACAAATATCAAGCTTTACGGCCTCATCGGCGATATTAATATTAATGGATTTAATGTTGGATTTACACATCAGGATATAGTAGGACAAGGACTTGCATCAACCAATAAATACCAATTGGTTTGTTATGGTCATTCTCATAAGCACGATATAAAGAAAATCGGCCAAACCATATTCTTAAATCCAGGTGAGATTATGGGAAAAGACGGCTATCCGGGATTCTGTTTTGTTGATACCGATACCTCGGAGATACAAAGGGTGGAACTAAACAATTATTAAAAGGAGGAGTTTTAA
>JAJSZW010000118.1 GCA_030262895.1 Deltaproteobacteria bacterium
AGCATTTAATTTTCATCCCGCTGTTGCGGCAGGCGTTTTAAAAGCGGGTTATGCAACCCCGACGCCGATTCAGGCCCAAGCAATCCCGCCGATCCTGAAACATTGCGACGTGATGGGACTGGCCCAAACCGGCACCGGCAAAACGGCGGCATTCGTTCTGCCGATCTTGAATCGCCTGATGGGGAACAAATGCGGTTGCCTCCGTGCCCTGATCATGGCCCCCACCAGAGAACTGGCCGAACAGATTCACCAGGCTATCGAAATCCTGGGACACAAAACCCGCCTTAAAAGCGTTGCGATTTACGGTGGCGTGGGTATTAACCCACAGATTAAGAACCTGAAGCGTGCCGACATTGTCGTTGCCTGCCCCGGCAGGCTTCTCGACCATATCAGCCGTCATACCGTCAATTTCTCCCGACTGGAAGTGCTGGTAACAGACGAAGCTGACCAGTTGTTGGATATGGGTTTTCTACCCGATATAAAAAGAATTTTGACACATCTTCCGCAGAAGCGCCAGACACTGCTTTTCTCGGCTACCATGCCCACCGAAATACGACGCCTGGCCAAGGACATCCTGCGAAATCCAGTCACTGTCCAGATAGGAACGACCGCGCCTGCTGACACTGTCAGCCATGCGCTCTACCCGGTAGCCCAGCATCTGAAAACAGCACTTTTGTTAAATCTGTTGGGTACCACCTCTATCAGGTCGGTTCTGGTCTTTACTCGAACCAAACACCGAGCCAAGAGTCTGGGGAAGAAACTGGCTGTTGCCGGCTACCGGTCGGCTTCGCTGCAAGGGAACCTTTCTCAGGGAAAACGTCAGGCTGCATTGGATGGCTTTCGGGATGGGACTTTTCAGATTCTGGTGGCCACCGATATCGCCGCACGCGGAATTGATGTAACCCGGATCTCGCATGTCATTAACTACGATATCCCTTCAACTCCCGAAGCATACATTCATCGTATCGGTCGGACCGGCCGCGCCACTCACAGTGGCGAAGCTTTAACCCTTATTACCGGGGACGATCGCGATATGGTTCGTGCCATCAATCGAATCATCGGTTCTAAGATCGAGCAACGGACCTTGTCAGCCTTTGATTACAACGCCCCGGCACTCGTTCGCAAAAATAGTCCGCAGGGGCAAAGGAAGCCGCATCGCAAATTTTCCGGGGTGAATAAGAGTCGAAACAAAAAGACATCACGCCTGAATAATCGCATTTAGACTTAAAGCAGCGGCCCAATGATGTAATTTTCACAGTAAGCACTACATGCAGCAGTTATTTATTGCGGGCTACAGAAGATAACTATTTTTCTTATAAATATGAGGGGTCAAACGTAAACTTGACCCCATTCCATTTTCAATTATGCCGGCTGAGATTCTTTTCACCTTTATCAGTGATCTTATCGATCCGGCAACCTGCCAGAAAGGAAACGCCATGGCAAAATCTCATTACAGTTTCAAAAAACGTCAGAAAGAATTGGCCCAGAAAAAAAAGAAAGAGGAAAAAAGGCAACGCAAGCTGGAAAAAAAGGCAGTTGAAACCGATGAGACTGAAAAAGACCCGATCCCTTCAGCGGAAGACCTGTAAGCATGGTATAGAATATTGGTGATATTGGTGCCAATATTTGGCACCCGTATACAACCTTGTCTCCTGAATTAATAATATGTGAAGATCCCAAGTTGAACTTTGGATTTTCACGATATAACCTTAACTCGCAACATTCCGCCCCCCTGTTTCCCCTATGCGCAAGACCGGCCAGCTCCCGCAGCTTTTTACGAATTGGTTTTGCATACTGAAGTGTCATATTTTATAATCATTTCAATATATTTTAGAAATTTATAATTCACAATTCACACACATATGGTCCCCGTGCATATTTGTTCCTACTACTTTCGGATATCTGAGAAAGAATCCAAGTGTAATTGATACAACTGCCTTACGCCCTTGGTATACTTTTTAGGTTTTGGAAAGCTGCGCGGTGTCGGATATACTATTTGAATATCTTCCATGAAAGCCCTGAAGATACCTACAGCAACGGTTTGCATCTTGCTCCCGGTAGGAGCAACAATTATCCTTTCCAACACTCCGCATTTATCATAAATATTAAGAAGTAATTCTAAAGTCTCATTGTATTCCAAAGTACTCACTTCAAGGTCATCTCTGTTCGAGATATCTTCAATACGATTGAGAATATTGATTTTATCTGGTCGCCACGCATTTTCTTCCAGCGGTGGAATCCCATGAATTAAAGTGAAAGACGATGCCTGGATCTCTGATCGTAAGGCAGCAAGCTGATTCGGGTTAAAAGACGGGAATGCAACTACCCTAATTGGTTGGCCCTCTGAGGATACAGAAGATAGCTCTGGAACAACAGCTAACTCGAATACACCAGAAGATAAGAACATGGCTGAATGAAGTGAGTCTTCTTCCATTTTGCTGATTTCAGCGTCTACTTCCTTTTCGTTTGGTGGATATTGCTGTGCCATAGAGTATAAAATTGTGCTTCTCGAAAAATTGAACGGAGGGTTCCCCAATACGTTTAATATTTGAACTATAAGCAATCTTGACATTCCTGATATATCAACGAAAATGCGGCATTCAACCGCATGCAGGATATTGAGCAGCGCATCTCCTATGCTTGGAGGATTTTCGCGATCATACAGAAGGTGAACCACTGATATTCCATATTCGCTACACTTCTTCATGATCTCATTAGTCTTGTTTTCAGGCACATTTGGAAGATACTCAACAAGAACTATAGAAAAACCACTCTTGCCTGAATTTATTGCATTATTTAATACTGCTATTGATCGATCTTCGAATCCTGCACACAAAATCAAAATATCGCCCTTGTTAAGGCCAACAGTGTCTGAAGGCATCAAGGGTGGTTTTTCGAGGTGGTATAATTTTCTATCTATTCTCAGCACCTTGGGCATTGACTAATCCTCCATTTCAAATCCTGGCAAAAGAGGTTGGTCAGGATCGACAGTAAGCCCCTTTTTAACTAAATGGCTTTTTTCAAATTCTTTGGGCAACAAAAGTAGTCCTTCAACTTCGTTTGCCTCTAATTCAATGGAATCACGCATGCTGAACGTAAGGTTAAAATGCGGTATCAGCAATCGCCTGAGATAAAGCCTGGGCACAACCTTTCCTCTTCGACTTTTTCCTCTCACATCTTCAATAAATACTGAATATCTCAAAAGCTCATCATAGATTTTTTGTGCTTCATTCGATAGCTTTAATGGTTCATACGGTTCTATTCTATGAGCCTGCCAGGGAGGATTTGTTCCTACATTCTTAGAGACTTTAAACTTTAGATAAGAATGCGCAATATTACCGAATGCGCTTACAATTTCAACTAGTTGTGGCCCGTTTGGTAAGACACGTAAACCTTTTAAAAAATTACCTGCCTGTTCTCTTGTGGCTTTTGATTGTTCTTTAGCTGAAATCTTCTGGTGTAACTCAATTTGAGATAATCCCTCAGGACCTCCAATATTGGCAACCATTCGTCTCACCAAATCAATAATGTGATAGATATCACCACAACACAGGTGACAGAGTGATTCCTTTCCCCAAAATTCTATTTTTTTACCTTTTTTTATAAGCCTTGCGGCTTCATTGAAATTTAGTTTCGAATAGGAACCTAAAAGAGTCTCAAGATCAGAGACAGGATAATTGTCAATGGCTTTTAGCCTCCTATTAAATATATCTTCAATGAATTGCAGTTTCTCTTTTATTTCAGCATGAATGTAAATAAAACCCAAATTTATAAGGGTAAATTCTCTACCCTCTACATAGGCTTTGGTATCAATATCGCTACGTGCATAACTTACAGGACTTTCCGTTGAAAGTTTAAAAAAGCACGAGGATGTGCGCTGCATAAGAAGACGGTTTAGATTTTGTTGTAACTCTATTGTGATTTTTGGCGAGGAATAGTCATCGATGAAAAAGAAAAAAGGACGATCATTAAGAAAAGAAAATTTTTCCATGAGCATATCACATATCTTGGTAAGTATGTCTGGACCAAAATAATGACCAAAACTATGCTTAGGATCGGTTACGAAACGTTGTTTCTTTGCGGCTCTGAACCTTTCTTTTTGAAGTCTGGCTGAAAGTGCTCTAAAACTATCAATGCCGGGTTCTTGAGAGCGGCTAAGTTCCAAAAGCTCCCATATAGACCTTGAAACATTTTCCTCTTTTTTATCAAATTCATCCCTATAGTATTTTGATGCCCACGTTTTAATTGAATCGAACAATTCACTCAGTAGCGTTGATGTTATGAAGTGTAAAGGGACATCTAATGCTTCTTGTCGGTCAGGAGCCATATACCGTGGAAATGCGAAATACAAATCGTCACATCGGTAATAAACGCCTATATAAGTAAGTTTGTCTGGATGATCTTCGTTAATAATTAATCGGTGCTGAAGACTTAGGCTCTTGAATACAGTGCTTTTGCCACAACCGCGCGGCCCCGTCAGCACTAAATTGTTCCTTGTTTCAATGCCTGAAAGGCCAAGGAAGCGATCAGAATAAAGAGCTTTAAGCAGGCTGTGTGAATCACCAATTTGCTCGCAACTGAGGTATTCAAAAGGGTCAGTTATTTTCTTAACAGCTTTATCTGATTGAATCTTGTCAAATTCAGACTCAATTTCATTAATATGATCGAAAAGTTCTTTAGGACGACGCGCATAAGAATCACGAGTTGTATCGGTTTCTACCAGATGCTTTGCCAAAAAATGATCATTCAGGATATTGAAGGTAAACTGTTCAAAAGATCCTGAACCCTGATAATCAACATTTTCCAAAAGATCTTTAAGTATAAAGGCAAGCTGTTCAAAATCATCCTTTTTAGCCCCATTTTCGGATGCTGAAGTTGTGCCAAAATCAGTTACCCGAAAAGCATAATCCGGCCCCCTAAGTGATGTGGATCGATCTTCAACCAGAATGTTACCAGAATGCAGGTCACCATGTTGGAATGGTCTCTTATTCATCTCATTAAAGAGATCAAACATCGCTTTTAGTAAATCTGTTATGAAATTAACAGATACGTTATTCTTATTGTGTTGAATATATTCTTTAAGATTTTTTCCAGGTATATAATCTGATAGCAATATGAAACAATCTATGTCATGATTTTTATCTTGCCATTCACCAAAACTGAAGAACCTAACGACAACCTGAGAACTGATGAGCCTATTAGCCTTCTGGAATTCTTGTTTCCAATTTGGTCCCAGATTTTGCCTGGGAATAATTTTAACGGCAATATCATGTCTCAGTTCATCTGAGTGTGCTCGGAAAACATGTGCATTCATACCAGATCCCCTGTGCTTATCTATTATGTAATTTCCAAGTTGGTCTGGCACCTGCTTCCCGATGAACCATTCTACATCCGGCAAATATTTTCGCATTCTACACCTTCTGAAATATTAAAAAATGTTCTGTCTTAGTACCTCTGTAATCTCGGCGTGACCTCCGAATATCGGGAATATGATCTTCTATAACCTCTAATAGTTTCAATGATGGAGCATAATCCGCGACTATGTTACAAACAAAATGAGACAGATGAGTCTTAGGTCTACTTGCTATTCGTTCCCCAACAATAATCACACAATATCCATTTGTTTTTAAAGATGAATTTACCTTTTTGACTAAGGAAGCCATCGCTATTTTGAAAGCTTCTTGCTTTTGAATCACTTTGTCTTCTCTTGCAACTGAATAATTTGGGTTAATAAACCATAATCTTAATCGGTTATCCCTATTATAATCCAAGGCATTCATATATGGTGGGCTGGTTATCAAACAGTCAAAAGATCCCGGCAAGTTCAAACTTTTTACAGAACAATACTTATGGACTGAATTTCCATTCATGGGAATTTGGGGGCGCCTTGCATAAGCCCTTTGAATCTTGGATAGTAAGCGAGGACGCAATTCTCGATATTGATATAATTCAGGAAATTGATCACGCGGATATTTTTTTTCTCTGAGATAAGGAACCAAATGACTACTCGGATAGGATAAAAAGCCTGGCCGCTGATGGTGTAGTATTCCAAGAAAGCAGGCAAATAGAAAATTGTTTTCATATTTTTTACAAACTGTTGTAAATTTGATTGCCTCTTTAAGCGTTTGAGAATGAAAAAACTGTCGAACCCATGCGGGCACTTTCCTCAAATCGGGATTAGGAAGTTTATGTGACTGACTCAAGGTGTCTTCCGCTTTCTCTAAAGCGCATTCGAGAGAGGGTGGCGACTTAAGCTTAGCCTCACATAAAATCTTTGCATACGCGCTAATATCAGCAGTAAACGCTCTACGTCCTTGCAGTAATGCCTCCAATCCTACAGTCCCGGATCCCGAGAAAGGATCAACTATGAGGTCCCCGGGCTTAGAATAAGTCGCCACAAGGTCACGGGCTATTGAGCTTTTTAGTTTGCCGATATATGGGGAAAGCTGATGTAAGGAACATTCTGCCCCAACACAGGACTCCTTCCAATGATCCGGCACACTTACAACATTTTTATAAAATTGTTGCATATTAGTTTTCACTTTTGCAGATTTCATTCTAAATTTTTGATTACACCAATTCCCATCTACACCTTAACCCTGACTATGCTGGTTAACAAATCATGCATAACGCCCTTTTTCTGGAGTTTGAGTTTGTCGCGGTATCGCTCTTCGGTGCGAATGCGTGAATATCCGGGCTTGTTCAATGTTAAGAGGTATGGCTATTTGCCATTTTCTTTGGGATTCCCATATTCAGCTTCAGGCTCACGGACTTCAATTTGGTCTGCCGGGACTTTTACAACTTTGCCATCACGCCAGATTACAATTGGATCCCCGGTGCGTTTGTGATCTGCAATTGTATGGGCTACAGCTTTTTTTAACGCTTCTTCGGCACGAAATGCCATTGATTTATTTGACAGGTTCTTGTCTAATTTCTCTTCTTTCATGGCCTCACCATATTTTTAGATACTTTTGAAAATAGAACTGAGTCAATAATTTCCAGGTCTCCATCTTCTTCGCAGGCAATCATAACAGGATGATCCGTTGAATTGTCAAATATCGCCCAAAGGTCTAAGAGCGGACGATAAAGGTTGAAGAGATTTGGGAGCCCCCTGTTAAAACGACGGCGTATGATTTTTTCCGGCACATTGTGGCCTCCCCTTCGAACCCGATCCGCAACACGCCCAAGAGCAATATCAACATTATCAACCCAAAGGAAATAAAGGTAAATCCGGTAGCCCCGGCTTTTCAAATCCTTGAGAAGGCGCACATAGCCTTTACCGGATAGCGTAGTTTCAAAACCAAAATCTGTCCCGCGGTCAGCCAGGAAATGAATCCGCTCCAGCATAAGCCTGCCGGCCTTGATGGCTGCACGTTCAGGTAAAAACGGTGAAAGACCGCTCGCGATTAAATCGGCATTCACAAACTCCAGGCATTCAACATAATTGGGGAGAAATTCTCCTGCAAAGGTTGTTTTGCCGGCGCCATTTGGACCAGCGACAATGTAAAGGCTTGAGTTCATTTATTCTACACAAAAGTCCGCTTGGTCTGACAATTCAAGGATTTCCTGAAGAACGGGAAGAAGGCTTGTTTCTATGTTGTCAAAAATGCGCGGCATTAAAGTATCCTCTTTGAAAAGTTCCTTACTTGCGTCTTTCCGATGTCATCTATAACCTCGCAAAGTAAAAAAATCAATAAATCTATTGTGTTCCGCTATATTCTATATGTCTGTCGGAAAAGTATGAGGATGTTCACAAAGAAAGTGTGTGAAAAATAGGATGTTTGTAGGGGAACTTTGGGCATGTACCCGAACAAAAGTCGTAGCGCAAGGCAGGGAAGCGATGTTGTGGATCGGAGTCATGTGGCGTGGGTATTAGTGATATCATCTGATAAACTTCACATTGCATACGCTTTCATCAGCTATTCGGTCAAATTCGTGGTGATCGGATGTTAAAACAGTTCCATCCATCCGTTGCGCAAGGGCAATAGCAAAACTGTCCGCCAGTGAAACTTTTCCGACATAAGCCATTATCTGGTCACTCCATTTCCAGATTCAATTTCTTTTTACTCGCGAATTCTTCGCTTGGCGTCAAAGCATTTTTGTACTTTCCACGAAGTGCCCGAATTTTTGCCGTTCGTGTTTCCTCCCGACTTTGCCTTTCTACACCAGGCAAGTGGGGGCATCGAGATAGAGCAGAACTTGACCGGACACTTTCATGAATAATGGGAACTTCAATTGAAAAGCTATTTTGTATATATTGTGGTGATTCAAACATATTGTCACACCCTCCTCTTTACTCAAGAATAATCCGCACCTTGCCGGGATCCTCGACCGAAACGTTTCTTTATCTCCTTTGCAAAACACCTCATAATGATCATATCAATTTGTAGATAGTAGCTGTAGCTGTCAAGCATATTTAGCCTAAAATTGTTCTTTTTCGCTATCTCCTGACCTCGCAACAAAAATATGCTTACAGCCAACGGGCATATCTTTAATCGCCTGGCTACATCCACTCCTGTTGCAACCTGCCTGATACTATTCATTTATTTCATATCCTATTGCCTTGTATCCACTCACCCGTCTTCCATACATTTTTACCAGCATCGGAACATTTAAGTCTGCATAATCATATATAATTACCTCTGTTTTCATATCATGCAAACGATGAAGCCTGCCGGCATATTGTGCCACCGTGCCTTTCCATGATACAGGAAGTGTTAAGAACAAAGTATCCAATCTGGGATCATCAAAACCTTCACCAAGATACCGGCCAGTGGCCAAAATAACTCTTTCATCGTCAACAGCCTTCATCTCTTCCGCCAGTGTCTTTCTTTGCTTTTTCCCCATGCCGCCTTTCATTACAAAAATATTTTTCATTCTCAAAGAAAGTAAGGATGCCAATTTCTCAAGATGTTCAAGCCTTTCAGTCAGGACAACTGGGATACGCCCCTCATTTACAGCTTTTATAACATCTTCAACAATCATCTGATTTCGTTTTTCATCAACAATCAATGCACTATACAGATCATGTATCATAAGAGATTCTTTGTTTATCAGTGGTTCAGGTATTTGAAAATTTGTAGATCGTACAATTACTTTATGATTGAATGGTCTCTTATCAGCCTGTTTGCGATCATCCACTTTATATCTTACAGGACCACAGTTCATAAAAATAATAGGATGATGTCCATCTTTGCGAATAACGGTAGCTGAAAGACCTGTAACATATTTTGCTTTACATTGCCTGGTTGCAATTTCAAAACTTCTTGCTGAAATATGGTGACATTCGTCCACAACAAGGTACCCATATTCCCCAACAATATCATCCACTGCCCCTTTTCTGCTAATGCTCTGAATTATTGCCACATCAATTATTCCTGAAGGCTTGCGTTTACCTCTGCCTATCTGACCGATTTTTTTTGGATCAAGTTCTAAAAAATTGCTTAAACGCGCTACCCACTGATCAAGCAATTATCTCCTGTGAACGAGTATCAATGTATTTACACCTCGTTTAGCAATTAAATATGCTGCGATCACAGTTTTTCCAAAAGCTGTTGATGCAGACAAAACACCAGTGTCAGAATTAAGCATGGCTTCAGCCGCTTTTTCCTGTTCCGGTCGTAATCTGCCGATAAATTTAACATCAATTGGTTCTCCATGAAAACGTTCATCTATTAACCGGACTTTAATTTTTAATGATTCAAAAAGCGATATTATTTCCTCAAGACATCCTCTTGGAATACCTATATGCTTTGGAAAATCTTCACAGCAATTAATGATTCGAGGTTTACCAAAAGTTGAGAAGCGCATTGCCTGTGCTTTATAAAATTCAGGATTTTGAAATGCAGCTACGCGAATTAATCGATTTCTCAAAGATGGTGACAATATCTCTTTTTCAATATAAATTTGATTTCCAAGAACCAACTTTATCTGATCAGGAAGCGGCCCGATAACAGGGACTTCTTTCTTCCTTGATGGCGGCGCAAGCCATGGTTCAATGTCATCTTCATCTGTTGCCACTATCTTGACACCAAGGATTCCTCCACGATTTTCAGCCCGGTCTATTATTTTTTCAACTTCTGAAAGCGACATTCTTTTAATTGTTGAAAGAAATGCCCATTGGTCTTGATATGGTATTAAGCTGTCATCCAGAAAAAGACTGTTTCCTTTTTCTCTCGGTTTCTTTTGAAGCGGAAGTGCAATGAGGTTGCCGAATCCACCTTTCGGCATTGTGTCTTGTTTTGGGAAGAAGGAATCATATGAATCAAGCCCGATTTCAGGCCGCCTGTCCATTGTTTCCGTCAAAATAAAAGTTCCAAGCCTTCTTGCCTGACTGGCTGGAACAGGTTCAGAAAAGAAAATCCATACATGCCCTCCATTACCTGAACGAGATCGTTCAAGAACTGCCTGGACATTATATGTTTCGCAGGTTTCCAGATATGCTGAAACGTCATCCATCCAGTTTTCTTTGTCAAAATCAGCAACCAAAAACCAGCATGTTTCGTCTGTTAATAATGGATAGATACCAATAGTATAATCCCGTTTAAACCTGCTATATACATCAGTGCCCATAAGATGATTTCTTATTATATCATTAGTTACCGGTATGAAGTCACGGTTTTCACAGTCAGCGCATTTCACCTTTGGTTTTCTGCAAATACCCTTTATCCATTCATTTCGACAACACGGCTGATATCCACTTTTGCCTGTTTTGGCGCTTTCAAATCTTTTTGGGAACACATCTTCTCGCCCCTTGAATAAAGAACGAAAAAGAGCTATTTTATGATCCTGGTTTGACCTGCTTGTTAACGTATTCTTCCCATAAACTGAAGAATTACCTCCTTGAGATATTTTTTCTCCGAGATTTTTTAAGTATTTAATTTTTTTCAGCAACTGAGACCTATTATCTTCAAGTTCTCGCAATTCTCTTTCTGCTGCATTTATTTGTTGATCAATTTCTGTTAGTTCTTTCAAGAACAACCTCGCTCAGATGGTAATCAATTGATTAAATACTTGAGTTTTCGGTCAGCCACTGCTTCCCCGCGTAACCAAAAAGGCAAAATACAACGGGATAAACACGATATTCTTTTCTGCCGGTTCAGCATAAGGTCGCATTGAAAACACGATGCCTCTTGAAGAGTTTTTATACTTTTCCAGGAAGAGATGCAGACTTTTCAACCGGCCGGAAACTCCGCTTTTTTACCTCTACAGGATGTATCCTGCCATCAATGACTACCACATAATCCACTTCTGCCGAACTACTCTTTTCCCTTCTCGACCAGTAGTAAAGATCCTCCTTCTGAGACAATGCCATCTCTTGGCCGACAAACTGTTCCGCCATAGCTCCTCCTACAAAAAAATACCGGCGGAGTTCCTCACAAAGAAATTCATGGATTGTTTGCGAAACAGTTTGTGGAGAGCCAAG
>JAJSZW010000119.1 GCA_030262895.1 Deltaproteobacteria bacterium
AATCAGGTGTGCGGCAACCAAGAATGGCATTCATTGCCTTCAGATGACCAGGCAATGCAGTATCAGCATACTTGATCATAAATGCATCGTAATATTGATGAATAATAGAGGCCATTTCCATGATTACACCTTCCTTAAGTCGACATGAAGTGTGTTAATCAGCTCATTAATGGTGATCATACTGTCTTTTTCAGTGACATCGGTTAGATGAGCATAACGTGCAGTTGTCGTAGGACTGGCATGGCCGAGCAGTGCCTGGATATGACGAAGACTTAAGCCGCGTTCAAGAAGATGAGTGGCGAAACTGTGTCGAAGGGAGTGTATAGAGACTTTTTTTTAATGCCACATTCTGTGACCACTATTTTCATAGCTTTTTGTGCACCTCCTCTATCCATATGAGTTGTTGCCTGTTGAATTGTTTCAAGAGAGCCTTTGGCATTAGGAAATATCAACTTTGGATGACGATGCCTACTCCAGAGTTCACGCAATCCCAGCAACGTGAGATCAGGTAATGGTACCAACCGGTCTTTATGTCCTTTTCCACGGCGGATATGAACCCGTTTGAGCCCGGCATCAATATCACCAACTTGAAGAGATAATGTTTCTCCTAAACGAAGTCCCATTGAATAGGTGGTTAATAAAAAAACACGATAGCGCAGTTTTCGTGTTTCCCCAATGAGTTGCTCTATTTCAACAGGGGTAAGAATATCAGGTATTGTATGGATCTTTGGAGGCTTTATAATATTAACCCATTGCCAATCACGTTTAAGCACATACCGCCAATAGAATTGCAGGCCATTTCGATCTATTTTGACTGTGCTCCATGAGTGGGTCTCAACCAGTTCTCCAAAATAGATTTCTAATTGTTCAGGGGTCAATTGATCGGGGCAGCAATCAAAATGTTCACTGATTCGGCGGACAGCCCGAGAGTAGGCATCAATGGTTTTCTGACTTTTGCCCTGAAGTTTGAGTAATCTCAGGTGGCGTTGATAGAGTTTCTTAAATCGATTTACTTCTGTTTGATTCATGGTATACTCCTTTTTTAAAAGTGTCCGAAATTGGACAAGTATAGGAGTTATACACTATTTTTGATTTTTTTTCTGCCGCGTAGCGGCTTCGTCCAACAAGCCGCATGCTCGTGCCGAGATAAATCCGAGTCGTTGGGATAAGGCAAAGAGTCTTTGAAATTCGATATTGTTACTCAGTGGGTGATCGGGTGAAAGGAAATTTCACCTTCCTCTTTGCAGGGCTTGCTCTGGCGTTGAGGTTAAGAAAGTCCCACCTAACTGAAGCTTAGCCAGTCTCGCCACAATAGGCGTAGGCCGAAGGGAATGCTCTTACCTATTTAACTTGCAATTTGATTCACACATGTGAATGATATGAAGAAAAATATTTTTTTAACAGGGCCTCCTTCATCGGGGAAAACTACTATCATCAAGAAAGTGATCAAGAAACTGGGCCTTCATGCCAATGGATTTTATACAGAAGAAGAGAGAGCAGATGGGAAAAGGCTTGGTTTCTTAATGAAGACCCTTGACGGCAGAACGGGCTATCTTGCTCATCAGGATATTATATCTGATTTTCATATAAGGCGATATGGGGTAAGTATTGAGAATATCGAAACCATTGCTGTGCCTTCAATCACCCCTGCAAAAAATAATGTCATTATACTTGACGAGATTGGTAAGATGGAGTGTTTTTCCGAAGTTTTCAAACAAGCGGCGACCAATGCTCTTGATTCGTCTAATATCGTTGTAGGCACAATAACCCTTGGCGGTGGTGATTTTATACAAGAAATAAAAAACAGGGGAGATATAGAAATAAATGAAGTGACTCTGGATAACAGGGATTCACTGCCGAATTTAATATTAAGAAAAATTTCAAATCTCCTGAAAACAAAAGACAGAGGACCAGGTCTTCATTCTTGACAAAGAGAGAGTGGCATCGCGTCTTGATTAGCGCATTAGCTGACACCTGTTTACGCAGATACATTGAAAAAAATGTCAAGGTCATGGAGAATTGAGTTTAAGGCACAAGAATTTCAAAAACAATACAGCAAGGAAACCGGTCAACCTCCGGAAGCACTTAAATAAGACCGAAAGTGTATGCAGCTTCAACAAGGCGGTGCAGGATATCGAGCATCTGCGCAAGCTTCACAAAACGATGGACGAAACCGTATTAAAAGCATACGGCTGGACAAACATAAACCTGGCACACAATTTTTACGAAGTTGATTATCTGCCGGAAAACGACCATGTGCGATATACAATTTCACCAGATGCCAGGAAAGAAGTCCTAAAGCGACTGTTAAAACTAAACCACGAAATCCATATATAGAATCGCGAAGCGATTGTATAACTTGAGATTCTGATTTTTAAGTATCAGACTTTAAGGTGATTGTTACCGCAAATCCTTTGGGTTTAAGGTTTCGGGCGGAAACAGTGCCTTTGCACGTTTCAATGCAGGTTTTTACGATAGCAAGTCCAAGGCCGACGCCACCGGAACATCGATCCCGAGAGGGTTCGGGGCGAAAGAAAGGCTCGAAAAGCTGTTCCACAAGGTCATCGGGCACGCCGGGACCGGAGTCTTTGACCTCGATCTTTATGTAATTTCCTTTTCTTTTAGCTGAAACGTGAATCGGTCCCGCGTTTCCGGCATACTTTACAGCATTTCTGATAATATTTGCCAGCGCTCGGGCCAAAAGCTCGGGATCTGCGACAACCCGGATCTTGGGATCGATTTTCGTGATAATCTCCGTTGTGGGAATGCTCTCCCGTTGCACCGCCCGTTGAAATGCGGGAAGCAGTTCAATTGTCTTGAGCATGACCTTCGCCGTGTCCATTTCGGCCCGTGAAAAGGAAAGCAGTTCATTGATCAGGTTCGACATGTGTGTCACATCTTCCATAACATCGACCACCTGCTTTCGGTTATTTGCATCCACGCGTTGTTCCAGTATGCCGAGCCCGACCTGAATCCGGGCGATGGGGGAGCCCAGTTCGTGTGCCACATCACCCAAAAAACTTTTCTGGCCTTTCACAAAACCGCATAAGCGTGAAGTCATGTGGTTGATGGAACTTCCCAGGCGCCCGATTTCATCGGCCCGAGGTTCATTGATGCGCACATCAAACCTTCCCTTGGCAATCTCCTCGGCTGCGTGAGTCATCCGGGAAAGCGGTCGAGTGATGTTTCTCACCAACGGTATCCACAACAAAACCGAAATAAGCATCACCGCCGCCGCGCCAATAATCAACGGAAGGGGATCGAAAAAAAAGCCGTTTCCCGTTATAGAATCTGACACGGCAAGAAGTACGGCGCGCACGGGGGGGCGTGATGGTGCAAGGGACACCGGGAGCCGAACCCCGGCCCAGTATCGCGTCGGATTTTTCGTTCGCATCATGAAGCGACGCTTTTTGCCTTGCTTATCGTGGTGTTTGGGCGGGAGTGAAAACTCGCTCTTTGGGGGTTTCGGCCGGAAAGCGCCCATGACCATTTTCATCACGGCCTCAGGAATTTCCATATCCTTTGATAAAGATTGGAGACCGCCTTTAAGTAAGAGAGCAAAGTCCACCTGATGGATCTCTGCATGTCGGGCGAGCACATCAGACCAGTTCGCGGTGGGCACCTGATTCAGTTCATGGGAGATCAGCCTTCCGGCGGTTTGCAATCGATCCGATGTCTGTCGACCAAAAATAGCATGCAGATCTATCTGGGACTGAAACGCGAAGAACACGACCAGGACCGCCGCTACAAGGGCCAGGTTCATAAAAAACCAGAGGAGGATTTTGGAGAATAACGATGAAAAAGGCTTCATAATTCCTGACTCCTCGGGTCTATAAACATATACCCGGCGGATCGAACGGTTTTAATGAGTCTGGGATTTCGGGAATCATCTCCCAGCTTCCTCCGCAACGAGGAGATATGGACATCCACGGAGCGGTCGAAAACGTCGTAGCTTCGACCGGCAACGGCGTCCAAAAGCTGATCCCGTGTTAATACCCGCCCTGCAGCCTTGGCCAGGCACATCAGAAGATCGAATTCGATGGGTGTCAGGTTCAGTATATCAGCGCCCAACCGAGCCATTCGGGAGGTTTGGCTGATTTGGAGATCTCCCAGAATCAATGCTTTATCCATGGCATTGGGGGTGGGTTGACGTTCGGATTTGAAAGATCGGCGGGTCACAGCGCGAAGGCGCGCTAAAAGTTCCCGTGTGGAAAAAGTCTTTGGCAGATAATCATCGGCCCCCATCTCAAGTCCCACAATTCTGTCGGTCTCATCGCCACGCGCGGTGAGCATCAATACCGGGATGTCCGATTCCTTGCGCAATTTTTTCAACACTTCGAACCCGTCCATCTCCGGCATCATGACATCGAGAATAACCACTTGAAAATCCCCGGCCAAGACCTTTTCCAGTCCATGGGTTCCCGTGTGGGCAGCCTCCACATCATAGCCCATAGTCTCAAGGTAGTCCCTGACCAGCCTGCAAAACTTTTTGTCATCATCGACAATCAAGACTTTAATTCTGGAAGGCGAGCTTTCCTGATTCTCCATAACTGCACCCTTAATATCCGTCTTACCTGCTCCTATTATTTATATGATTCATAACATCAGTGCAATATACTTTACAAAACATTTACAATTTTGCCTTGGAATCAACATAAATTCTTTACATTCATCCCTTATATTAAGTTCAAAACCGAGGAAAAAATTCCTTAAAAACCAACAATCTCAAAAAGGAGGTACATCATGAATTCGAATCTTAGGCAAAAATTCTTTACAGGCGCAATGGTTCTTTTGGTCACGGTATTTTTCATTCCGGCTTTTGCGGGAGCGTTTACGCCAGGCAACTGCACGCCTCACAAGGGGTTTGGCATGAAAAGGCATCACGTGTCGCCTTTGGGAATCTGGCGGAACCCGAAAATGGTTCAGGAACTGGGGCTCACCGACGAACAGGTCAAGGGACTCCGGGAAGCGGATTTTGCCCATCGTGAAAAGTATCTGAAATTGAAATCCCAGCTTGACGGTCTTCGCCTTGAAATGGAAAAACTATTTTCCGCCGACCCCGTGAACGAGCCTGATATTCTCCAACTCGCCCAAAAGATTTCAGATCTGAAAGGCAAACTGTTTGTCCGGAAAATTGAGTCTCGCCTGGCAGTTGGAAAGCTGTTACATGCGGATCAACTCAAAAAGATAGAGATGTTTGCCTTGCATCACCATGCAAAGCAAGGTAAAAAGTATGGAAAGGCAAAACATCGCAGGAATCTGTCTAAAGTTGAAGGTGCAAACTAAAGCAAATGGTAAGGTATCTCATTATCAGCCCCGACTGTTCGGCCTGCCACATATATCAGCAGGTCGAACAGGGATCATTTTTGATCGGAAACGGAGTCCACTGGATGAAAACTCCTTATGGAGAATAGGGCGTTCATCCTTTGTTGATATCATTTCTAAGATCGTGATCACCGGAATTTTAATGTTATTTTGCATGGGTTCACGATGCGCCTGGATTTTTCCAGAAGCGCGAAAGGAGACACTACTATGAGAACCGCAACACTCATTATGCGAGGGTTGGCATGGATGATTATTGCCGTGCTTTTCATACCTTCCGGAATACCTGCACAGGATTTCGAGCAACCAGAGCAAACAGACAGGTTCAGGAAAGAAGAGCTGGATCAGATGCTTGCGCCGATCGCTCTGTATCCCGATTCGCTGATCGCCCAGATCCTGATGGCATCGACCTATCCGCTGGAGGTCGTCCAGGCCGAGCGTTGGGTGCAACAGAACAAAACGCTAACGGGCGATGCGCTGGACGACGCCCTGAAGGAAAAATCTTGGGACCTCAGCATAAAATCGCTCTGTAATTTTCCTGACGTGCTTTTTGCAATGAGCGACAAACTCGACCAAACCAGGAAACTGGGAGACGCCTTTCTGAGTCAAAAGAATGACGTCATGGCGACCATACAGCAATTGCGACGAAAAGCCGAAAAGCAGGGAAATCTCAAGACAACCAAAGAACAGAAAGTCATCCACGAAGAGGATGCCATCAGGATCGAGCCTGCCGTCCGTCAGGTTGTCTATGTGCCGGTCTACAATTCGCTCTATGTTTATGGTCCGTGGTGGTATCCTGCATATCCACCATATTACTGGTACTATCCGCCCGGTGTAATTATAACCGGCGGTTTTATCAGCTTCGGGCCTGGTTTTTTTATCGGAATCGATTTATTCTCATGGAGCTGGTTCGACTGGCATAGGCACTATATTTATATAGACGTACAAAAAGCGAGACGATTCCACAGATTCCGCAACAGGCATTATTCCGACCGGTATTTCTGGCGGCATGACCCTGTGCACAGAAGAGGCGTCGCTTACAGGGACAGAAGAACCAGTGAGCAATTCGGACAGAAACCGTCACGAAGAACGGCGCCTGGCCCGGAAATGCGGGGGTACCCGGTAAGAAATAATAACACAAGGGCGGTTGAACCGTCGAGGAACCCCATCAAACGCCGGGAACCAGCGGATGTGCCCCGGGTAAGAACTGAACGTGAAAGGATTCAGCGCACCGAAGAACGCCGGAAAAAAGCTGATGTGCCCCAGGTAAGAATAGAACGTGAAAGGATTCAGCGCCCTGAAGAACGTCGGGAAAGGGCTGGCGCACCCAGAGCAAGGCCTGAGAGAAAAAAACTTCAGATACCTGAAGGCCGGAATACTCCCTTCCATGGCGTCGGTAACGGAAGCTTTGAACGCAGGGCAAGTGAACGCGGGATCCAAAGCCGTCAGGGGGGATACACGAAACATCAGGGCGGCAACTTACAGCGCCAGGGCGACGGCTCTCGGAGTAGCGGTCAAGGCAGCGGGCGCCAAGGTGGCGGATTCCGCAGATAGCAGACCAAAAGAACGTAGGAGGATTGCTATATAAACAAGGGAGGAAAAATGAATAGTATTGCATTATATAAAAATAAAGAGGAGCGTCGGTTGACTGTGCCGGCTTGCCTTATCTCCGTTATCGTGTTTTTGCTCTGGGCCGCTTCATTTTCCCACGCCGGAGTCATGCCGCATCGTAGCTTTTCCTCGCCTGAAAAGGCGGTGAAGTTTTTCGTCACTGCAGTCAGGGCAAATGACATGGAAGAAATGCTCGCCATTCTGGGTCCCGGGAGCAGGGAACTGATCTTTTCCGGTGATGACGTGTCAGACAGGACCGGACGAGAAAAATTTCTCAAGGCCTATGACCGGATGAATATACTTCAAGAAGTGTTAGCAGACAAGGTGACGCTTTGTATCGGCAACGACAACTGGCCCTTGCCGATCCCGATAGTGAAGACAGGCGCAATATGGGTATTCGATGCAGAAGAAGGGAAAGAGGAAATTCTGAACCGAAGAATAGGCAGAAATGAGCTGCATATTATGGACGTGCTTCATGCCTATATCGATGCACAGCATGAATACGCGAGCAGGGATTGCGGAGGCGGCGGAGTGGTAGAATTCGCCAAGAAGCTCATCAGCGCCCAAGGCAAACGCGACGGGCTCTACTGGAATGTCAAGAAAAGCGAAGGACAGAGTCCTCTCGGGCCTCTTGTTGCGCGGGCGGCAAAAGAAGGATACGCCAATGCGAACCTTTCGCCGTTCCACGGGTATTATTTCAAAATCCTCAAGGGCCAGGGGAAACATAGCCAGGGAGGTGCATACGATTATGTGGTTAAAGGAAAGATGCTTTTAGGCTTTGCCCTGGTCGCATATACCGCGGAATATGGGAATTCCGGTGTCATGACCTTTATTGTGAACCAGGAAGGGATCATTTATGAAAAAAATCTTGGCGAGGATACTAAGCGTATCGCAGAGGCGATGAAGATTTTCGATCCCGACAAGACCTGGAAAAGGGTAAAGGAGACATTGAACAGGAAGTCAAAGCCGGCCTGCACGCAAAAGGAAAAAGAAAAAAGAAACAAAAAGCCGATGTACCAGGACAGATGAAGTTGTTTTAAAAAACACATAAAAAAGTCAAGGATTTAAATTAAGAAATCAACGGCCTGAAAAAAATTATCATGTCAATCCTGTATATCCTGTCAAAAAATATAGGTATCTTTATCATATGATGTTATCCAATATCTGCATAACACTACAAAATTATAGTTATCCAGCTAAAAAACTACAAAAAAATCAACATTTACTCATCAAGTGGTTTTAAATTTGATATTAGACAAAAACTATATACTAACTGGTTAGGGGTGGAGTAAGATCTGTGCCCAAGATTGTTACTGGTATTAACTACATGGATAAAAAATTAAAACTCGCCTACTCAACCTGTCCTAATGATACTTTTATTTTTTATGCGCTTGCTCACAATGTGATTGACTGCGGCGAACTTAAATTTGAAATCAAACTCGCAGATGTAGAGACGCTGAATCAGCATGCAAGGGCAGGGGTTTATGATATTTCAAAATTGTCTTTTGCCGCCATTGGTCATCTTGTCGAAGAGTATGGTCTTCTTAGAAGCGGTGCAGCGCTTGGAAGAGGTTGCGGACCTCTTTTAGTGGCAAAACCCGGATTTGACATTGAAAAGCTTTCTTCAAAAAAAATAGCTGTTCCAGGCATGTGGACCACAGCATGCATGCTGCTTGGCCTTTATCTTTCCAAAAATCCTGAAGCAGTTCCAATGCCCTTTGAACAGATAATGCCGGCAATTCAAAATGATAAATATGAATGCGGTGTAATAATTCATGAAGGCAGGTTTACCTATGAAGAATATGGACTTGTCAGAATTATTGACCTGGGAGAGTGGTGGGAAGAAAAAACATCACTTCCAGTTCCTCTGGGAGGTATTGTTGTTCGAAGGGATATAACATCTTCGATCACAAGAAGGATAGAAGATTTAATACGATCAAGCGTGGAATATTCCTTTAATCATAGAAATGAAGCAGATGATTATATTAAAAGATATGCGCAGGAAATGTCCCCAGAGGTAATTCGTCAGCATATAGACCTTTATGTTAATGATTTTACCCTGAGTTTAGGGAAAGAAGGGGAACAAGCAGTTAACACGCTATTTAGAATGGCAAGGGATAGTAAGATGCTACCTGAAAGTAACTCGCCATTATTTATTAATTCAGGTATCAATCCATCGCGGGACACAGCTCGATAACGGTCAGTTCCGGTGGAGCCAGGAAACGAATCGGAGGGCCCCATGTTCCTATGCCGCGATTTACATAGAGCCACGTTTCATGACCTACTTGCGACAGGCCCGTTTTGGCGGGATACACTAATCCGGTTACCAGATTGAACGGAACTATCTGTCCCCCATGAGTGTGCCCTGATAATTGCAGGTCAAACCATTGTATTGACGCTGGAATCACTTTTGGCCGGTGTTTCAAGAGCAGTGTAAACTCATTTTTGGGATAGTGCCGCAGAACAGCCTCCTCGGCGGGTGGGTTTATCTTGAGACGTGTTGATACCGCCGGATCGTCCACCCCCACGATATTGATGATGCCGCCTGCTTTGACTCCTTCATACGAAAGCATTTTAAAACCGGCCCGTTTTGTAAATAACAAACCTTTATCAAGACCCGCGTATGCTTCATGGTTTCCTGTTACGGCAAATTTTCCAAATCTTGGATTCAGTTTAAGGAGTAAATCCGCAAATCCATACAGATGGTCCAGTTGCATGTCGATTAGATCGCCGGTTGAGACTACGACATCCGGGCGAATTGACTCAATGGTTTCAACAAGGCGGCGCAGTCGCTTCTCATCGCTGAGCAGTCCCAGATGCAGATCGGAAATCTGAACGATGCGAAAGGGCTCGGACATCTTGTCCAGTTTTATTGTCGGGATATGTATCCATTCGACGTTGATCTGTCTGGCGGCGACAAAACCATAACCAGTCGCTATCAAACTTAGAATAGCCGCTACAAGGACGGAATAGAATGGTGACGGCAGTGTGATTAAGGATGCATCAAACCTCAGCAGTTTTCCTCCCGCCTTAACTGAGAGTTGATAGAAGTCCAGTACCACGGAAAACGAAAAGAACAGAAAGGCAAATCCCATCCAGGTGTATCCGATCCAGGCTAAAGGAACTGCAAGCGAGGTAAAACCGGCATTGGTTAAAAGCCTGATCAGCAGCGGTGCAAAAATCATGAAACCGAGGAAGGCAATGGTTACCCACTTAGCCAAAGGCGGTATTTTGATTGCCTTTTTGTAAATGTAGTAGTGCAACCCTCCGTATATAGAGAGAAAAACACTGATAAAAATTAAAAATCCTGGTTCCATTAAAGACCAACAGCTAAATTAATAGGAAGCAAAGTATTAAATCATGAGCGTTTAATCAAAGTTTTTTGCGAACTTTGGATCACGACAGTTCCTTCTGAAACACTCCTTCTTACCACAGGTCTTTTGTATTTACCATACTTATGCCCGCAAAAGCTGTGAGCGATACAGTTGAACAATTAGGGATTCAAAAAAAGCACTGGTCATATGAACTGCTGCTTTGCATTAAGCATTAAAATGCTATTGCAAAACCGTCTAAACTCAACTAATCATTATGTAGCACTGGATGTGGAAACAACCGGTCTTTATGCACACTGGTGGATTAGATGACGAGATGCTTTCCAAATTCTTTTCTAAAAAAGAGATAAGGAACAAAGCGCCCTTCAGGCGGATTAAAAAAACAGCGTGAACGCTTATATTCACTCACTTTAAAAGGATTTTTATTTTATAATTTCCTATACAATAAAAAAATCTGTGGAGGCGGTTGAAGAATCGCTCAACTTAGGTTGAAATAGAGAAAGTTGAAATGGCACAAGATAGCGATAAACAGAAGAATCTGCAACTTGGCGTAGATAAAGGTCTAATTGAAATGTTTTTAAAAATGACACCTGAAGAACGCGTCCAATCAAACGATAACACAATACGAGCGCTCGTGGAGTTAAGAAATGGATTCAAAAAACAAAAAACCTCAAAACGTGAGTCAAAAGATCCAAAAGACCTTTATCGTTTACAGATCTTGGAAGAAACTTTGCGCCAAATAAGCAAGAAAACCGAAGATGATGAATAAGACTCTTTTCAGGTAGTCCTGCCGAGCATCAAAGCATTTGCTGGGGAAAATGATTGTTGATTCAGATAAATGGCTTAAAGGGGGGTATCCACTCCTCTCTCGTTAGGCTTGTCGGGGACGGAATTTGCCTCCAATCATATTTGCGTAGGGCGTTGGATCAGTTTGCAGCGCCTGTTCCAGTAAACGATAAAAGAGCAATCCTCGTGATCTTGAGGTGCGCCGGTTAAACCTGAACGTGTATTCGTCGAGGTAATAGTCCAGATGCCGTGTACTTGCCGCACCTTGATGCGTCCCCAACAGCCATCGTTTCAACAGCGCTGCTATCCGGTGAACGCCTGGCA
>JAJSZW010000120.1 GCA_030262895.1 Deltaproteobacteria bacterium
TCGCTATAAAGGGATAAATTTATTCCAGGCAAATTATGGAATGCTTCCTCCTGAGAAAATTACATTGAATATAATGAGCCTGGAAACTGGTATGGTATACAACAAAAGGACGAAGATAGGGCAGCCTGTTGAAATCCCTGAAGGTATGGGTACTTTTGTTATCAAAGATTACAGAAATTCATTTAATTATAAAGGTATTAGTCTTGGTAAAACTTTTATCGGGATTCTCAACAAAAAAGACGGAAATTCCATGAATATATTGCTGCCTTTGAATTTTGCCGGCTTTGACAAGATGAGAAACGGAGATTTGATTTTTTCGGTAGCTGATTACGATAATAGATATTATACAGGACTTCAGGTGACATGTGATCCGGGAGTCCTGGTTGTTTATTCAGGATTCGCAATAATGATTATCGGGTGTTTTGTTACTTTTTTCATGTCACATCAGAGGCTATGTATTGAAGTTGTAAAAATTGGGAATAAAACCAAGGTAATGGTGGCAGGTACCGCAAATAAAAACAAATTGGGAATGCAGGCCAGGCTCAAAAAGTTTTCACAAAATCTTGCAAAATTATAGCGTAAAAAAATTGAAAAGCTATTTACAAACTCAAAAAGTAAGTTATGCAGTTCCGGTTCTCCACAGACAGGTAATTAAATTTGAAAAAATCTGAAACTCACGCAGCAAGTGATCCTAAAGAAAAAACAGCATGCAAAAAGATGACAAAAATACCTTCATATGTTGAAATTAATACATTATGTCAAAGATGTTTCATGATCGGCTGTTTTTTCTTAAGGCTCACTAATGCGTTCAAACAGTCAGCTCTTTTCAAATTTAACAACCTGTCTGTTCCGTAGTAAAAATGAGTTTGTAAATTTCTGATTAAATACAAACTTACGTAGCCTATAAATATGTTACCAAATATTTTAAGGACATAAATCATGGATAGTTCAAATTTGTTATCGATTGTAACATTTGTTTACGGGTTTGCAGCAATATTATATATCGCAGCATGGATCTTCAAAAAAACGTTTCCCGGCTTGATGGCAACGTGGACAGCTTTATTGGGGGCTATGGGCAATGCTGCCGGCATTATTATGCGATGGGTTGAGTCTTATAAGCTTGGGATAGGGCATGCGCCCTTATCTAATATGTATGAATCCCTGGTCTTTTTTTCCTGTACCATAGCGGTCATTTATCTTGTAATTGAACGAACTTACAAAAATCGAATACTAGGGGTATTTGTAATGCCCCTGGTATTTCTTTCTATAGCTTATGCTTCCCTTTCTCCTAATATAAATGATAAAATACAGCCCTTAATCCCTGCGTTGAAAAGCAACTGGCTTATTGCTCATGTCATGACATGTTTTCTTGGTTATGCTGCCTTTGCGATAGCTTTCGGCATAAGCTTGATGTATCTTTTGGCGTGTGGAGATGAAAGGGGAAGGGGAAAAGGCTATTTGCTTTCACATTTCCCCAAGCCGGCGTTTCTGGACAATTTGACACATCAAATGGTAACATTCGGTTTTTTATTTCTGTCTATTGGAATAATAACGGGAGCTGTTTGGGCCAACTCCGCCTGGGGGAGCTACTGGTCGTGGGATCCTAAAGAAACATGGTCTTTAATTACCTGGTTTATTTATGCGACATTATTGCATGCCAGATTGATGCGTGGTTGGCATGGTAAAAGAATCGCATATGTTTCTATTATAGGTTTTATGGCCGTTCTCTTCACTTATTTTGGTGTGAATCTTCTGCCGGGCTTGCACAGTTATGCCCAGTGATGGAAAAAACTTTTTCGAACACCATCAATTTTACTTGACAAAAATGAAATCTAAAGGTAAAGAATTTAGAATTATTTGTTCTATTAACATCTTTACCAGTGCATTCAAACATCAACCAAGCTTGACGGAGTTTTCATGAGTACACAAGATGATAAAGCTAAAGAAGTTTCCGCTGATGGGGTTGCTGGACCAATTATTCTTTTTTTCATTTTAGGACTTGCTGCAAGTCTTGTATTCGGATGGATAATATTCCCGAAGCTTCTCTATTCCCAGAAAAAACAGCCGATAGATTTTAACCATGTACTTCATGTTGAAGCTGTTGAAGAGGGATGCGAAAGCTGTCATTTCTTTCGTGAGGATGGAAGTTTCTCCGGGATTCCAAAACTTGAGCAGTGCGTCGATTGCCATGAGGATGCCCAGGGAGAGGATCCTAACGAGATAAAGTTTGTTGAGGAGTATGTGGCAAATGGAAGAGAGGTTCCATGGCTGGTATATGCACGACAGCCTGACTGCGTATTCTTTTCACATGCAGCGCATGTCAAAAAGGCGGAGATGGATTGCGGCACCTGCCACGGGCACATCGGCGAATCCGAACATTCTAGAGTTTATGAAGAAAACAGAATTACAGGTTACAGCCGGGATATCTGGGGGAAGAACATATCAGGTTTAAAGAAGCATACGTGGGAGCGTATGAAGATGGATGATTGTGCCGAATGCCATGCTACAAAGGAGATTGGGACAGATGTTGAGACACTCCCGTGGCCAATCAACTGGCTTCCGCGACCTTATGAAAAACAGACCGGCAATCAAGCAAGAGTTAAGACGGTAAAAGAGGCATGTTTTGTGTGCCATAAGTAAATAAACTTTAAAGCCGATTAGCCTTAAGAGCTACACATTTTTAAGGGGTAGAATCTATGAAAATAGGCAGAAGAAGTTTCTTGTCATTTGTAGTTGGTGGTGCAGCGGGTACAGCTATTACACCATTACCATGGAAGCTGACGGATGATTCGTCTATATGGTCGCAGAATTGGCCGTGGACTCCTGTTCCGCCGGATGGTGAATACAGTCAAAGTGATTCAGTCTGCACGCTCTGCCCTGGTGGTTGCGGTATTACTGTGCGCAAAGTTGATGACCGGGTTGTTAAGATAGAGGGCATGAAAGGACATCCGATAAACGATGGCGGTTTATGCCTTATGGGCTTATCGGGTCTTCAGTTGCTTTATGGCCCCACGCGAGTAAAAACTCCATTAAAAAGAGTGGGGAAAAGAGGCGAAGGAAAGTGGGAAAAAATATCCTGGGATGAAGCTATCTCAGAGGTTACAAAAAAACTTGCTGATATTAGATCAAACGGCGAATCCCATGCAGTTGGCTCTATTGTGGACTCAGAAAGCGGGACGGTACCTAATCTTTTTAAAAGATTTCTGACAGCATATGGCTCTCCTAATTTTATGACTATGCCCTCCATTCAAGACTCATACGGGATGACATTGCAACTTATGCATGGTGTAAGTGCTCAAGCCGGATTTGATGCTGAAAATGCCGACTTTATATTAAGTTTCGGAAGTGGAATAATTGATGGATGGGGCTCGCCGGTGCGCATGTTTAAGGCCAATAGTGCCTGGAAAGCCAATGGCAAAAAAGTGGTACAGATTGAACCTCGCCTCTCAAATACAGCAGCAAAATCCGATAAATGGATTCCAATAAAACCCGGTACGGAAGCAGCTTTGGCATTAGGTCTTGCGAATGTTATCATAACTAACTCGTTAGATTCCAAAAAAATTAGCCAGTCAACCGGTTTTGAATCATTCAAGAAGCTAGTCCAAAACGAATACAGCACCGATAAAGTATCAAAAATAACAGGGATAAACAGCGCTACCATAGTATCATTGGCTAAGAATTTTGCCCGAGCTTCAAAACCTTTGGCAATTTGCGGCAAAGGGCAGGGAAGCATACCCGGCAACCTTAATGAATTTATGGCAGTGCATGCATTAAATGCTCTTGTAGGCAATATAAATGAAGATGGTGGTGTTTGGGCTGTAACTGAGACCGATTATATTAAATGGCCTGAGCTTGAAATGGACAGCGTTGCAGAAAGCGGCATGCAAAAAGAGCGTATAGATGGAGCAGGTAGTGAATATCCGCATGCAAAATCCTTGTTAAATCGTTTGGCTGAGGTTATTAATTCCGGAGACGGATCTCTTGAGGTAATTTTTGTCTCAGGTGCAAATCCTCTGTATTCAATGCCTGACAGTAAAGCAATGAAGACGGCATTTGATAGTATACCTTTTGTTGTAAGTTTTTCTTCATACATGGATGAAACTGCCGGTAATGCCGATTTAATCCTGCCTAATCATGTTTACCTGGAACGCTATGAGGATGTACCCACGCTGGCCGGGTTGTCTAAGCCCATTGTCGGTCTTACAAGGCCTGTGGTAAAACCCCAGTTTAACACAAAGCATGTTGGCGATGTTGTAATGCTTATAGCAAAAGCCCTGGGAGGTGGAATGGCCGATGCTTTTCCATGGGAGAGCTATGAGGCCTGTCTTAAAGAAACATTAGGCGTTAAATGGGATGTTCTGGTGAAAAAGGGATTCGAATTCAATGGTGACAAATGTATATTGGAAGGCGATTTCAATTTTTATCCTGAGGCCATGAAATCACTTTCCAACTTTAGTCCGGTAAGCGTTGAAGGCAGTGTAATTTCGTATCCTCTTATACTCATACCATATGATTCCATCAGACTTGCAAATGGATATATTGGCGATCCACCTTTTGCAATAAAGGCAGTTGAGGACACAGTTCTTAAAGATAAAAATTCATGTGTTGAGATAAATCCAAAGACAGGTAAAGAGCTTGGCCTGACTGAAGGCAGATATGCTTTTTTACATACTCCAAGAGGTAAAGCAAAGGTTAAAGTACATCTTTATGAAGGAATTATGCCCGGTATAGTTGCTTTACCGAGAGGACTGGGGCATACTGCCTATGACAAGTACCTCGCTGGTAAGGGATGTAATTTTAACGAACTCATAGGTCCGACAGAAGACCCGGTATCCGGTCTTGATGCAGCTTGGGGAATAAGGGCTAGACTGACCAAAGTATAACTTGAATATGAGGTTTTGATGAAAGAAGAAGGCAAACACAAAAAAGCCAAAAAGTATGGAATGGTCATAAACCTGGACGAGTGCACTGGTTGCGGAGCCTGCATGGTTGCTTGTATGGCTGAGAATAATGTGCCGTTCAAGGAGGATGAATCCAACAAACTGGACAGCATTGCATGGATGCGTGTCTATAAGCTGACAAATGGAAAATCCTATCCTGAAGCTGATATTTGTTATCTTCCTAGACCATGTATGCATTGTGAGGGAGATCATGGACATTCACCATGTGTGTCTGTTTGTCCGGCAACCGCAACAGACTATAGCCATGAGACCGGTATTGTAAGCCAGATTTATACTCGTTGTTTCGGATGCCGGTATTGTATGGGCGCATGTCCGTATCATGCACGTTATTTTAACTGGTGGGATCCGGTGTGGCCGGAAGGATCGACTAAATATCTTAGTCCTAATGTTTCACCTCGAATGAGAGGTGTTGTAGAAAAATGCAGTTTTTGTTTCCACAGATATCAATTAGCTATGGACAAAGCATATTTTGAAGGACGGACAGAGCTTGAAGAAGATGAATATCAGACTTCTTGTACTCAGGCGTGTCCTGCCGGCGCTATTACATTTGGTGACCTGAACAATCCGGAGCATAAGGTGCATCAACTGGCCAAGCCTGATAACAAGCATGGTGGACGACCAGGGAATCCCAATGTTTTTCGGCTTCTTGAGAGACTTGGGACAAATCCCAAAGTTTATTATATGTCAAGCCGTGAATGGGTAAGGCGAGCTGGTGATAATTACCTTGATAATGAAGATTTTGCAAAAAATTATCGCCGCTAAAATCAGGAACAATAGATAAAAAATTTGTTAACGAATTACTAACTGCAAATTTTGAGGAGCACATAACTTATGGATTCAGCATTAATACCCGAGGGAGTTAAACGCTGTTCATTTGGGAAATTTGCCTTGGGAATCATTATAGTCGGTGGCGTGCTGTTGTGGGGTGTTTACGCTATGCTTCTTGTTTGGTTAAAGGGACTTAATCAGACAAATATGAATGATTTCTATGGATTTGCATTATGGATCTGGGCTGACCTTGGTGTTATTGCCCTAGGCGGCGGAGCTTTTTTTACGGGATTGTTAAGATATGTTATTGGAAAGGATGAACTGAAGAATATTATTAACTGCGCTGTTCTTATCGGGTTTATATGTTACAGCTCTGCGTTGTTAATCCTTGCAATAGATATTGGACAACCATTGAGGGGCTGGTTTATATTCTGGCATGCTAATGTTCACTCTATGCTGACGGAAGTGGCATTTTGTCTTTCATGTTATTTTGCAGTTCTTACTATCGAATATATCCCGCTTATTCTTGAAAATCGTCAGCTTAATAAAGTTCCATTCTTTCATAATCTTGCACACAATATGCACGAGGTAATGGCAATATTTGCAGCAACCGGTGCTTTTCTTTCCTTTTTCCATCAGGGATCACTTGGCGGAGTTGCAGGTGTACTTTACGGTCGTCCTTTTGCAGTCAGGGAAGGGATATTTATCTGGCCGTGGACATTCTTTTTATTTACATGGTCGGCAGCAGCCTATGGTCCATGCTTTACACTATTTGTGACAAGGCTGATGGAAAAAATTACAGGGAAGAAGCTGGTCAAGCAAAATGTTATAAATCTGCTGGCAAAGATATCCGGCTGGACGATGGGAACATACATTATTGCAAAAATTATTGATACCTGGTACTGGGCTGCAGCTACAGCTCCTGCCCTGGGCTTAAATCTAATTGATTTTTATTCCAATAATCCTTTTTATGGAATCTGGATTCTTATAGCTGAAATAGTAGTCTGTGGGGTCATTCCAGCGGCCATACTTCTTACACCAAAGGGGCGCAGTAATTCCACTTTGCTGTTTACAGCAGTATCGCTGGCCTGCATTGGTGTTTTAATTAATCGATGGGTAATGGTGCTGCAGGTAATGGCGGTGCCGGTCATGACTTTTGAAAACTGGGTTATGTATATTCCCAGTTGGCAGGAAGTTGCAACAACCATTCTTCCTGTAGCTTACGGAGTTATTCTGGTTATGATATCATTCCGTTATTTACCTATATTCCCCCAGGAACGGGAATTGAATCCTTAGGAGGTTGAAATATGTTTCCATTTTCATTTGAATGGATTTGGGATGTTGGTCATATGGTATTTATGGGTGGATTGTGGTATGCATTAACAATTATAGGCCTTGGAATGACTTACTGTATTTTAAAGTCTGTTATTGATACAATGCAGGGTAAAGGCGGCCATCACCACTAAATCAGGCAATAATCCACAGCAGAATAATATAAAAAAAGCGCTTATCTCATTGTTAAAATGTGGTAAAGCGCTTTTTTATTTGAAGAAGGGTTAAGATGGATAAAATTATAGTTGAAGGGGGACGATCTCTTACAGGCGAGGTTAATATCAGCGGAGCTAAGAACGCTGCGCTTCCGATTCTGGTTTCATCTCTGCTTACTGATGGATTGTGTACCTTTTCAAATGTTCCGAATCTGAAGGACATTGAAAGCATAAAACTACTTCTTTCACATCTTGGCGCAAAAATCGAGACAGATGAAGATGTTGTTAAGATAGATGCAAGCAATATTTTAAATCATGAAGCTCCGTATGAGCTGGTTAGGAAAATGCGCGCTTCTATATTGGTTCTTGGTCCTCTTGTTGCCCGTCTCAAAAAGGCCCGGGTATCATTGCCAGGAGGGTGTGCCATAGGCGCGCGGCCAATCAATCTGCACCTTAAAGGTCTGGCATGTCTTGGCGCATCCATTGAATTAAAGCACGGTTATGTTGAAGCTTATGCCAAAAAATTAAAGGGCAGCGAAATTTATTTGGATATAGCTACTGTAACAGGTACTGAAAATATTATGATGGCGGCTGTTTTAGCGAAAGGAAGCACTGTTATTCATAATGCAGCCCGTGAACCCGAAATAATAGCTCTTGCTGATGTTTTAAACAAGATGGGGGCTGATATACGTGGGGCAGGTACCTCTGCAATTACTATAATGGGAGTTTCTTCTTTAAGTCCTGTATCGGTTTCAATAATTCCAGACCGGATAGAAACCGGAACATTCATGGTCGCAGCAGCTTTGACCGGCGGTGATGTAAAGCTTTTAGGCACTGAGCCGGATCATCTTGAAGCCGTTATTCACAAATTGAGTTTAACCGGGGCAAGGATAAAAATTGATGGGAAAAATATAAGAGTTAAGGGAATAGATAATATAACAAGTGTTGATGTAAAAACACTCCCATATCCGGGTTTCCCCAGTGATATGCAGGCGCAGTTCATGGTTCTAATGTCTGTTGCCAGGGGTTTGAGCCTGATATTTGAAACAGTATTTGAAAACCGTTTTATCCATGTAAGTGAGTTAAAAAGAATGGGTGCTGATATTACTGTAGCCGGCAATGCTGCAATGATAAAAGGTGTAACAATGCTTTCAGGCGCGCCGGTTATGGCAAGTGATCTAAGAGCCAGTGCTTCATTGATACTGGCTGGTCTTGTTGCTCATGGCAAAACCGAGATAAATCGTGTCTATCACCTGGATCGCGGATATGAAGCGCTTGAGGAAAAGTTTGCCAGTCTGGGAGCAGCTATAAAGCGGGTATAAAGCAGGGATCAGGGATCGGGGATCAGGGTTGTCGGTTTACGGTTAACTAGTTTTATGTTTTGATCAGCCCTTACAGAATGAGTAACATGATGAAATGACCGGTAAGATTTATTCTCGCCCCGTTATCCCAATCCTGGTATCTATGATACTGGGTTTAGCCTGTGGTTCATGGCTGCCGGGTCATAAAGTTTATGCGTATTTTGTCATTTTTGTATGTGCAGCCTTAATACTATATTTCGTTCTTCAGAGAAAAACCTCATTAATTTTACCTGTTATTTTATTTTTTGCTTTCGGGTATCTTTCCTTACAGCCATGGGTTGTTCCTAAATTCCCCTCAAATCATGTCGTCAATTTTTTAGATTTGCGAAAATGGAGAATTGTCGGTTTAATCGACGAAAATCCTATAATATACAAAGACAGGCTGAAATTAATTCTACAGATCAGGACTCTTGGAGAAGATAAGGATAATAATTTTCCAGTTACAGGGAAAATCCGTGTAACAGTAAGAGGAAATTCCCCAAATCTTTCAATTGGCGACAAAGTTTCCTTTACAGGCAAGCTCAGATCTATCAGAAATTTCAAAAATCCCGGAGGATTTGACTATAAAAAATACATGGCATTCAAAGAGATTTGGGGGACCTCGTATGTCCGTGGAAAAGATCTAATTGTTATAAAAAGAAATTCAGGAAAAGGTATAAACAAGATAATAGCAGATGCCCGCAGTAAAATCTCCGATCTTATCGACAATACAGGGGAGGGTGATAAAAGTGCTGTATTAAAAGCCCTTATAATTGGAGACAGAAATAGTATTTCAAAAAACTTAAGGGAGGCATTCAACCGGGCCGGTGTAGGTCATATTCTTGCAATTTCAGGACTTCATATAGGAATTGTAGCAACAGTCGCATTTTTCTTTTTCAAATGGATACTTTCATATGTTAAATATCTTCTTTGGAATGCATCTACCATAAAGGTTGCAGCTATTTTATCTCTTTTCCCTGTATTTATCTATGGCTTACTTTCAGGGTTGTCTCCTTCTACACAAAGAGCAGTAATTATGGTTACTATTTTTTTGATGACATTTCTTTTTGAAAAAGAACATGACCCAATAAATACACTGGCAATAGCTGCAATGATAATTCTTGTTGTTCATCCCCCCTCTCTTTTTTCGATTTCTTTTCAGCTTTCATTTATAGCAGTTCTTGCAATAATATATGGCCTTTCCAGAATACGTATAAAAAGCAAGACCAGAAAACAAGTACTCTTTCAACTCTGGAAAAAAGTGTATCTCTTTTTATTGACTTCGCTATTTGCAATCCTGGGAACACTTCCGCTTTTAATGCTTTACTTCAACCAGGTTTCTTTTGTTGGTCTCCTGGCAAACTTGTTTGTTGTGCCTCTTATAGGTTTTATTGTAGTTCCCCTGGGCTTGTTTTCGGTACTGCTATATCCGGTAAGCGTTTACGGGGCTACATGGTGCATAAATGCAAACTCTGAATTGCTGGCTAAAGCTCTTGACATCGTGGTATGGTTTTCTGATTTACCTTTTGCCTCAATAAAGACAGTAACTCCAACTTATTTTGAGATTTGTTGTTATTATGTGCTGGGCTGGGCTGTATTGAATTTGGTTGGTATTAAGCATGAAAATGCCGGTGAAAAAGATAGATTTCCGGGAGGAACACATCAGCTATATAATAAAGTAGAATTGAAAGAGCAATCGGCTGCTTCCAGAAGGAAAAAAGTATTAGCTGTTCTAATAGTAGTAATTATTGCTGGTGTAGCCGATACTTGTTACTGGTTTTATAACAGGTTCCGGCATGATGATCTGAGGATTACAATCATTGATGTGGGGCAGGGCAGCTCCGCTCTTGTGGAAATGCCGGAAGGTTTTAATCTGCTTATAGATGGCGGTGGATTTTCTGATAACTCGGTCTTTGATGTTGGTGCAAACGTAATAGCACCGTTATTATGGCGCAAAAAAATTAAAACAATTGATACTCTTATTCTTTCCCATCCAAACAGCGACCACTTGAACGGACTTTTATATATTGCTGAAAATTTCAATGTGAAAAGGGTGTGGGCTAACCGTGATACAGCAGATACTATTGGATATCGAAAATTCATGGAAATTATTAAAAAAAAGGCAATTCATATGCCTGAATTCAAAGAGATATCAAGAACACACATTATCAATGGTGCCCAATTAAAGCTTCTTTATCCAGCCGATGATTACGTGGATAATAATAAGAGAACATGGTCGAATTCTAATAACAACTCTCTGGTGATAAAAGTTGAATTTGGATCAAAATCTTTTCTTTTCCCTGGCGATATTATGACCAAAGCAGAAAAAGAGCTTGTCGCGATTGCAGGAGATGATTTAACAAGCGATGTTCTTATAGCTCCTCATCACGGCAGCAAAACATCGAACAGCGAGATCTTTATTGATAGTGTTAACCCGGAAACTGTAATTTTTTCGTCAGGCTGGAGAAACAGATATAGATTCCCGCATCCATCGGTGTTAAAAAAATACAGGGAGCGTGAATGCCGTATATTACGCACTGACAGCCACGGAGCCGTCACAATATCAACCGATGGGCAATCTC
>JAJSZW010000121.1 GCA_030262895.1 Deltaproteobacteria bacterium
TGGATTTTAGAGCTCGATCGAGGACACGGCATCCCGTGGAAAGGCAACTATTCTTCATGGCTTGAACAGAAACAATTACAGCTTAACCAGGAAGAAAAATCAGAATCAAACCGGCAGAAGACCTTGCAGCGGGAATTGGAATGGATCAACATGTCACCAAAAGGCCGCCAGGCAAAGGGAAAGGCACGCATTAATGCTTATGAAACACTCTTAAGCCAGAATTATGAAAAAGGGGGCAAAGAACTTGAAATATATATTCCACCAGGACCACGTCTTGGTAAGGTAGTTATTCAAGCAGAAAATCTGAGCAAAGCATATGGAGATCGTCTTCTCTTTGAGGGAATGACATTTGCTTTACCTGCGGGAGGTATTGTCGGCGTTGTCGGTCCTAACGGCGCAGGCAAAACAACACTCTTTAAAATTATAACCGGTTTGGAAAAACCTGATTCCGGGATCATTAACATCGGGGACACTGTTAAACTCGCTTGCGTTGATCAGGAACGCGATATTCTTAAACCCGACAAGACAATATGGGAAGTGATTTCCGGGGGCAGGGATATGGTTGAGCTTGGGAAAATAGAAGTGAACTCAAGGGCCTATGTTGCCCGTTTTAATTTTTCGGGATCAGACCAGCAGAAAAAAGTAAACATGATTTCAGGCGGCGAGCGTAATAGAGTCCATCTTGCGTGTATGCTCAAAGAGGGCGCCAATGTGTTGCTTTTAGACGAACCTACAAATGATCTTGATGTGAATACAATGCGTGCCCTTGAAGAAGCGTTGGAACATTTTGGAGGCTGCGCTGTTATTATCACTCATGATCGCTGGTTTCTCGATCGCATTGCCACCCATATTCTTGCTTTTGAGGGAGACAGTACTGTCATGTGGTTTGAAGGCAATTATTCAGATTATGAAGCAGACAGAAAAAAGAGGCTTGGAAAGGCCGCTGAACAGCCCCATCGGATCAAATACAGACATTTGACAAGAGGATAATACAGGGCGCAATCATTGGTGTCATTATGTTGCGAGTTTTGGATATACTTCCTTCTCAGATATTATTCTTCTGCGATAATCCTCGCGTAAGAAACCAAAAGTACAGCAATCGAAAAGCCTGCCAGCGTGTCAGAGAAAAACAATATTTTTACTATAGTTTTATCCGAAAATGCGCTATTGTAAACTTTCAAAACTAACCTCGTTTTTTTAGAAGTGACAATATGCCTGCAAATATAGATGCCATATATTATCCTGACCAGACAACCGAATGCGAACGTCCTTTGTTCATGATTCCGGTTGAAGCAGGTTTCCCATCCCCTGTGGAAGATTATATTGAAGGCGAGCTGGACCTGAACAAACATCTTATAAAACATCCTGCTGCAACATTTTTTGTGAGGGTCGCAGGTGATTCTATGGTGGATACTGGAATACATCCCGGAGATATCCTGATCGTAGATCGAGCCATCGAACCTGCTGACAAAAAAGTCGTAATCGCTATAGTTAACGGGGATCTGACAGTAAAAAGAATTCGTATGATAAAAGGCAAGATTTTTTTGGTGCCTGAAAATAAAAACTACAAGCCCATGCAGATAGACGAAGAAACGAATTTCGAGATCTGGGGTGTAGTAACAAACGTAATCCATCCTCTTTAACCTAAGTTTAATATTTGTCAGGTAATGACTTATGCCTCCTGCCTTTGCCATTGTAGATTGCAATAATTTCTATGTCTCCTGTGAGCGGGTTTTTAATCCAGGGCTTGCCGGAAAGCCTGTTGTAGTGCTTTCCAATAATGACGGCTGTGTTGTTGCAAGGTCAAACGAAGCCAAAGCTCTTGGCATCAAAATGGGTGTTCCTGTATTTCAAATCAACAGCTTAATTAAAACCCATAAGGTTCAGGCTTTTTCATCCAACTATGCTCTTTATGCCGACATGTCACAAAGAATAATGAACACCCTTTCCGGATTTACCCCTGATATTGAAATTTATTCCATTGATGAAGCATTCCTGGATTTGTCTCAATTCAAACAATACGATTTGACTGATTATGGGCACAAAATACGCTCTACAATAAAACAATGGACAGGTATTCCTGTTTCTATCGGCATTGCCGAGACCAAAACCCTTGCCAAAATCGCAAACAAGATCGCTAAAAAATCTGTAAAGGCAGAGGGTGTTTTAAACTTAACCGCTTCCCCTTATCTAAACAGAGCACTTGAGATAACAGACGTTGGAGATGTCTGGGGTATAGGACGCAGTTATTCCAGTTTTCTGAAAAAATATGGTATACATAATGCCCTGCAACTTCGTGATGCTGATGACAAGTTTATAAAGAAAAAAATGGGTATTACAGGAATCAGGCTGCTTAAAGAACTAAGAGGCATTCCCTGTTATGCTTTGGAGCAATTCCCTTCCCCAAAGAAAGGAATAACCGTATCCAGGACATTCAAGAATTCAATAGAGTCCCTGGATGACCTGAAAGAGGCTGTTGCTGCTTATGTGTCTCTTGGAGCTGAGAAATTGAGAAAAAAACATTCTGTTGCAGGAGTGTTGATGGTTTTCCTTATGACCAACCGTTTCAGGAAGGAAAATTATTATGTCAATATTAAAACCATAAAGCTTTCTGTTGCAACCAGCGACACTTCTGAGCTTATCCGGTATGCACATGAAGGTCTTAAAGCAGTTTACAGAAAAGGATACTTGTACAAAAAGGCAGGTGTCATGTTCAAGCATTTAAACCCTGAAAACCAAATCCAGGCAAATCTTTTTAATTACACAGATTTCAAGCGTTCAAAAAAGCTCATGCAGGCTCTGGATAACGTAAATAAAAAGATGGGCTCAGATACTTTAAAATACGCAGCAACAGGTTTAACCACTAATCAAAGATGGAAAACGGTATTTAAAAGGCGCTCACCTTCATATACAACAAATTGGGATCAGATAGTTAAAGTATCATGAGTAAGCTTTTTATTTAACTGTAACAAGAGTCAAACGTAGACCTATTTTTCCTAACCAAAAAAGGAGGATTCAAAAATGAGTGATTCAAAAAAGCTAACTACCGCATTTGGAATACCGGTTGGCGACGACCAGAACACCATGACTGCTGGTAAGCGTGGGCCGGTCCTTATGCAAGACGTTCATCTTCTCGAAAAGCTTTCTCATTTTGACCGTGAACGCATCCCTGAGCGCGTTGTACACGCCAAAGGAGCGGGAGCAGGTGGCTATTTTGAGGTCACCGCTGATGTAACTAAATATACCAAGGCCAAATTCCTCTCTGAAGTGGGTAAGCAGACCGAGGTTTTTGTCCGATTTTCCACTGTGGGCGCTGAAAAAGGTTCGGCCGATGCTGCGCGCGACCCCCGCGGCTTTGCAGTTAAGTTCTACACCGAGGAGGGGAATTACGACATGGTCGGGAATAACACCCCTGTCTTCTTTATTCGGGACCCCCTCAAATTCCCCGATTTCATCCATACTCAGAAGAGGCATCCAGCCACCAATTGCCCAGACCCAAACATGTTCTGGGACTTCCTTTCACTCACTCCGGAATCAATCCACCAAGTCACTATTTTGTTCTCCGACCGGGGCACGCCTGCCAATTTCCGTCATATGAACGGCTACAGCAGTCATACATTCAAGTGGTACAATGACAAGGCCGAGTACTTCTGGGTGCAGTACCATTTCAAAACTGACCAAGGCATAAAAAACCTTACACGAGAAGAGGCGACTCGTATATCAGGAGAGGATCCTAATCATGCCACCCGCGATCTGTATGATGCCATCGAGAGACGTGATTACCCAAGTTGGACGCTCCAAATGCAGATTATGACTCCCGAGCAAGCCAAGGACTATCGATTTGACATCTTTGATATTACAAAAGTCTGGCCACACAGCGACTTTCCGCCGATCGAAGTAGGCCGCTTAGTTCTCAACCGTAACCCAAAAAACTACTTCGCTGAGGTTGAGCAAGCTGCTTTTTCCCCCGGAAATTTGGTACCAGGCATCGCCACTTCACCCGATAAGATGCTGCAGGCACGCCTTTTCTCATACCATGATACGCACCTCCACCGCTTGGGACCTAACTATCACCTTTTGCCGGTAAACACGCCTAAAGCCGCCCCTGAGAACAACTACCAACGCGATGGTTTCATGCGTTTTGACGATAACGGTGGTGGGGCTCCGAATTACTGGCCCAACAGTTTTGGAGGCCCCGAGCCAGATTCAAATTCTCTGGAGCCACCCTTTGAGGTATCCGGCCAAGCGGCCCGTCATGCTTATACACACCCCAACGACGATTTCGTACAACCTGGCAACCTGTACCGCGATGTCATGACCGATGAGGCTCGCGATCATCTTGTAGGCAATATTGTAAGTCACCTGAGTGGTGCTCAGAAACGAATCCAGATGCGCCAGACGGCATTATTCTATAAGGCAGATCAGGACTATGGACGTCGTGTGGCCGAAGGGCTGGGTTTGGAGGTCAAGGACATTGAGAATTTGGCAGTAATGTCCCGGGAAGATAGGGCTAAAGCCACAGCCGAAGCAGCTTGAGCACAGCTCTTGTACGAGTAGCTGCTACCATTTGGAGTGAATTCGGTAAATGGGGTCTACGTTTGCCCCTTGTTGTTAATTAGTCAAGATTCAAGGGGGGGCATAGAAGTTTAAGAATAAAGATAAAAAATCAGAAGACATATTGAAATAATAGAAAACAGATTGCACAAGGGTCAAAAGTAGACCCCTTATTTCTTCTTATTTCTTTGCTCCCGAGCAAAGTCCGGCCAAGGCCGGGAAAGAGTAAAAATTGAAGTGGTCTAATGACGCTGGACTTGGAACGTAGGGGCTTCGGCTGGAGGGTTTTATGGCTTGAGCACCGACGATGTACAAACGAGAAACGCAAGCAATGGGAGCAACGTGACTAAGCTGAAACGAAATTACTCTCAAAAAACATTAAAGGTCCTTTTCGCTTTGAGCGGAAACCAATGTGCACATCCAGAATGCACAAATCCGCTTATCGCGTCGCCCACTGAGGAGTCCGATGCTTTCGTAGTTGCTCATATTTGTCACATTTATGCAGTCAGCAATAATGGCGCAAGAGGAAAGTCCGGACTCACCGAAAAGGAGCTAAATTCTCCCGAAAATTTGATCTTACTTTGCCAAAATCATCACGCAATAGTAGATGGGCAACATGAAACCTATCCGGCCGAAACACTCAAACTATGGAAGCAGCAGCACGAAACGGAAATTCAAAAACGACTTTCTGCGGACATTGAGAGTATCCAACCAGAGGTCTTTTCTCATCCATATTTCCCCAAAGCCCTTGTGGATCAGAAAATAGAGCAAGATGTCTTAATACTGAGAAAGTCCCGTTTTTCTGGAGAATTCGACAGAATCCAGTTTTCTATAGTGCTTGCAAAGAAGCTCGTGGACGGTGATCTTTCGGGTGGGACTGACGACATACGGTGCCGCGCACTGGCATGGTGTGCGCGAATTCTATCGCGTAGCGAGAAATCAGACCGCGCCGAAAAGTTTCTCAATTTTTCCAAGTCCCTTGGCAGTTGCCCTGAAATCGATATTGCAAGTGCTTTTCTCGATTCGGCTAAGGGTAAAAAGAAGGCCTCATTAACCGCTCTTGCCGGTATTGCTTCACCGATGTCGCGGTCGGCAGCCCTTCAGGTGGTGGTACATCATGACCGCGCACAAGCGGCTGTCGATTGGCTGAAAAATGCCGATCTCACTGCTGCCGATCTGGACTCTGACGGCAAGCTTGTCCTTTTAATGCTCCAACACGAACTCGCTCAGTGGGAGGCTGCCCAGGAATGCGTCGAAGCTCTGACTGACGACAATTTTGATGAGGCGCCGCTGCTCCACCATATGGCAGCAATGACCCACCTTGTAAGCACGGTGCCCAATGAGCTCAGGCCATTCGTCCTAAACCACCTGCCGATCGAAGCGGCGGGTTTTCCACTTGCGTCAGACGCTATCGCGATTGAAGCTCGACGAATAGCCCGCAAGCATTTTATCAGATCCGCAGAGGTTGCGTTGGAATTGGATTGTCCTATTGCCGGGAAAATTGAAGATGAGTACGCGCTATGGTTAGAGCTTCGGGATCCTGACGATTCAGCCGATGGGCGAAAAAAATTAGAAAGCAAGCTACGCGATACAAAATCTGCCCTCCGTCTGGTTCATTTTGGGCTTCAATTTGGGATCAAATTGAACTTAGAGGCAGTCAATCGGGAAATTGATCGGCAGATTGCTCTCAATGGCGGAATGACGGCTGACACTGCAATTGCGCGCTTTGCTCTTGCGTTCACAGAGAGGAGTCCCCAAGCAATTGCAAGCTATATCGCTCGCTATCGCGAGCAGCTTTTCGAACAGCTCGACAAGAAATTCATCAGTTCGGTTGAGATCGAGATGCTTTCGCGGGGTGGGCTCCCCGAGAAAGCAAAAAAGCGTCTATCCACTCTCGTTGCAGAAGGTCTTTCTGAGCCGGAAGCGAGCCACCTTCGGAGAATAATTTCCGAAGCTGACGGAACTGACCCTATCGAAGCGCGAAAGGAGCAGTTCAAGAAGACTGATCGATTGGCTGACCTGTCCAACCTCGTTCACGAACTCGAAGCTCGGGGTGAATGGGGCGATCTGTGCGAGTATGGCGCAAAGCTATTCGAGAGAACTCGCTCGTTGCATGACGCTGAACGCCTATCCAGAGCGTTAAGCAACACGCAGAGTAATGAAAGATTGGTCGAGTTTCTTAAGACGAACTCGACACTCCTGGATCAATCCGAAAATCTTCGAATGCTTTATTGCTGGTCTTTATACCATAAGGGTGCACTTCTGGATGCCCGCTCAGAACTGGCAAGGCTAAGCGGAGATCGAGACGATCCAAACCATCGAGCGTTACAGGTTAATCTGGGGATTGCGCTCGGTGACTGGAATTCCCTTATGGAGTTCGTTGCTAACGAGTGCCGTGAGAAGGACAAGAGAAGCGCCTCCGATTTGGTAGGTGCTGCTCAACTGGGTTTCCATTTGGGGTCGCCGAATGCGAAAGAGCTTCTATTCGCAGCGGCACGTAAAGGCGATGATGATGCAGGTATTTTGGCTGCTGCATACTTCTTGGCGTCAAGCGCTGGTTGGGAGGACGATGCCGATGTTTACCAGTGGCTTCACAAGGCGGCCGAGCTATCCGGTGACGACGGCCCAATCCAAAAGATGTCTCTGAAGGACATCCTTGATCGGAAACCGGATTGGGATCGCCGAGAGTCGGATACATGGCGGCAGTTGAGTCGCGGCGAAATTCCGATGTTTGTTGCAGGGCAGCTACTGAATAAATCACTTATTGATTTGGTATTGTTTCCGGCGCTAGCCAACGTATCAGAGCACGATCCGCGTCGGAGGGCGGCTGTGCCAGCGTATAGCGGAGTCCGGCAGCCGATGGCGTTCAATACCGGAGGGGTGGTTGGAATAGAAGCGACAGCATTGCTTACATTGAGCATGCTGGATTTGCTCGACAACGCATTTGACGCTTTCGACAAAGTGTTCATACCGCATTCCACGCTCGCGTGGCTTTTTGAGGAGAAGCAGAAAGCCACTTTTCATCAGCCAAGTCGAATTAAGGACGCGCATCAGCTACGTCATTTATTGGCCACGGACGCTCTGGAGAAGCTTACACCGAGCACTGCGCCCGATAGCGATCTTTCCGCTCAGGTCGGTGAGGAACTGGCGTTGTTGATCTCAGAGGCCGAGAGGGCGACCGACGATGGCGACCCACAAAGGATCGTTGTTCGGTCGGCTCCTGTGCATCGGGTCGGGTCGCTCATGGAGGAAGAGGCTGATTTGATGGCGCATGCCTCTATAGTCAGTAGCTGCCAATCCATTGTGAACAAATTGAGGCAAAAGGGTCAGATCACGGCGGCGGAGGAGAAGAAGGCGCATTCGTATTTGCAGCTTCACGAGAAACCGTGGCCAGCGCAGCCAGAGATTACCGATGGCGCTGTACTTTATTTGGACGATTTAGCTGTTACCTATTTCCTCCATCTTGGAATATTGGAAAAACTGAAAGCGGCCGGATTTAGAACTATTCTTTCGCCGCGTGGGGTGTCCGAGGCTAATCAGCTTATTTCCTATGAAAGGATATCGAGCCAGGCGAATGACGCTATCGAGAGGATAAGAAGTACAATTAGTTCTGGAATCGAGTCTATAAAAGTGGCAACAGGGAGGAGCATCCGCTCCGATCAAGTGAAAGATAGTCCGATTACGGAACACCCGACCCTTAGCATTGTGACGCTGGCAACGCATTGTGACGCTGTTATCACAGACGACAGGTTCATCAACCAGCATGCCAATATAGATGATGGCAAAGGACCGATACCCATATTCACAACACTGGACCTAATTGATCAATTTGCTTCCGACGGCACTATAACAACTGAAAGATGGTTAGAGGCCAGAACGTTTCTTCGTCGCGCGGGATACTTTTTTGTACCCGTAAGCGGTGAAGAACTGCAATGCCACCTCAAAGCCTCGGCCGTGGTGGAAGGTAAAGTGATTGAAGCAGCCGAATTGAAGGCAATCCGAGAAAACATTCTTCGAGTACGGATGTGCAGATGGCTTCAACTGCCGAAGGAGGCGTTTTGGCTAGATTCGTTGTTAAAGACTTTTATCCGTGTGCTGAAAGGCCAGTGGAGTACTGGCACTGACATCTCTAACATTGTGGCTCGTTCCAACTGGATCATGGATCAGATAGATGTTCGTCGCTGGGCTCACTGCCTTGGAGAAGAAGGCGACGACAACCTCGTCAAGATCGGGCACGGAGCACATATTTTGCTACTTCTATCACCCCCGACCGATGCTTCGCCGGAGTTCAAGGACGAATATTGGGCCTGGATCGAGGAGAGAGCCCTGGCTCCAATTAAAGAACAGGATTCCGACCTGTACTTCTGGATACTCGCGAGGACGCGTGAGCAAATTGCGGAAGTGGCTGATATGGATCTGACCGGAGAAGGTGCGAAATGAAGAACAGTCCTTATGTCAGGGCTGCGTTGGCTCAGGCGGCATTGGAGCTTTTGCCTCCGCTTATACGTGAATCTCTGATAGAGGAGACAGGCTTTCGGGAGGAGTATGGCTTTACGGCGGATGCGGCGCTTTCCTTTGGCGATTCTGGTGTCTCTGTTCAAGGCTCGGATTTACTCAAAGCAGTTCGGAGCCTGTTTTCCAGCGCGCCAGAAATGGAAGTGACAGACATTGAGAGTCGGAAATGGGACTTGAAAAACATCAGCGGCGAAGGAGAGCCGCCGAGCTTTGCGCTTTGTCGTGGCAAACAGTGTCTTATCCTTCCTGATTTTTCCGCGCTTTCTTCAGATCGAAGTGTGCGTCTCAGTTTCCTGGATAAGGTGGCTTCAGAGGTTAATCTCCCAGTCAGTGCGCTAAATGCGTGGCGCGACATTCTTGCAGAGCGCCCACTCGCAGACGACGAACTCGGTGCGTTTCATAGCGAGCTTCGTGATACACCCGTCGAACATGCTCGATCCATACGCAGTGAGATTGTTAGTGGGCAGAGCAGGATGTCATCTCTCGTTCCTCCTTCTCGAAGATATTTTGAGAGACTGGTGGGCGTGTATGACGGGAGTGCCTCTATCGGAGATTATGGCGCCGGTAGCGGCAGAACGCTTTTTCACGAATTGTCCGCGTGGCGACCCTATGACGGTTTCTTGTTTAGTCTCTTGGTTTCATCGCATTCATCGCTGACCTCGGAAATCAATGTCGATCTTCTGAGCAGCGAGGAACTTCTGCGCGTCTATGAGTTCTTGGAAGAGCATGGTGACAGAATCTCGCAGTTAGGTGCAATTGAAGTCGGATTGCGCGTTCTTTCAGCCAGACCAGAGATTGAGGCGGTTATCATGCGCCTCATTGAGCAAATTCGGGACGACGATGTTGAGGGAAAGGCGAGCGGCTTCCAGCTTCTATCGGCTTTATTCGTTCTTGTTGATGGAGAGTTATCCCGGACCCGGTTGTTTGCCGCTGAGCCACCTTGCTACAGAAGACTGGCTGCCTTGGCCCAAGCGGCTCTAATTCATCGGCAACTTGTAAATTCGGCTGTTGAACTTGATCGCTTTTGCGAATGGGCGATGAACAATCGTGGGCAACTGTATTATCTGCAATCGCTCGCCGATTTGCGTACGGAACCGCGCTGGGATCCTGATCTTGCGTCAGCATCTCAGTTAAAGGCGGAGTGTTTTGGCCGGATCATGATTGCCGCAAAGAATTATGAAGGGAACATCAAGGCGAGTGAGCTGCGTGAACTGGTACTCGGAACCGAGCCTGGAAGCCTTCATTTCCTTAGCAGTTTTCCACATCCTTACTTGCCCGGCCCCTTAGAGGGGGCCAACGACTCCCAGAACATGCTGCCCGCCGAAATCTCCGAGGTTATCGAGACGCAACTCAGCTCACATGAGGTTGGACCAGCCTCATTTATTGCACTTGTGAACTCCAGCTTGATCTTTCGTATTGACAGGGACCAGGCCGCATTGGCCGCGAAAGCACTTAAACTTGCAAACTATCGACTCGCGAACATAGAAGACAGGTCGCAGCTTGTGACGATATTGAATGGATTGGCCACAGTTTCAGCTGTCACGAGGAGTCACGAGCTCGCCGATGAATTGCGAATTCTTGTGCGAAGATACAGGCGAGATGCGGAATATGCGTTGTCTCTCGAAGAGGCTATGCGGATTGGCCTCGTTGCCGCTGCAAATCATCCGGATCTGAAGAATTGGAGGGCGTTTGCTGGCGATTGGCTGACAGAGCTTGCGTTTGAGGACTTGGAACACGATGAGGGGCAGGTATTACACTCAAACTTGAAGTGGCTCTGTCATGTGGTTCCCGAATTGTGGGGCACATGCGGAATGGCTGACGCAGCTCTGAGTACGTTCAACGGGCGTTGAGTACCAGAATGGTCAGGTCTTCATTCTATACAGAATCTGCTGGAGAGTGGAGAATGAAGAACTGCACCCTTATTTTAATTTTAAAAAACAGTGAGAATGATTTTGGAAACCGAGAAAAGAGAAAAACTAAAAAATCATATCAAAGAAAA
>JAJSZW010000122.1:0-9835 GCA_030262895.1 Deltaproteobacteria bacterium
TCTGATTGTCTCTCTTTTATCATACTTGCGCTTTCCCCTGGCAAGGGCAAGTGTCATTTTTGCTTTTCCTTTTTTAAAATAAATACTTAAGGGAATCAGAGAGTAACCCATTTCATTTACTTTACCATACAGCTTTTTGATCTCATGATTGTTCAACAGCAGCTTTCTGGGCCTTAAAGGCTCATGATTATTATCCTGAGCAAAAGGATATGCCCCAATATGCACCTGATAAACAAAAACCTCTCCGTTTTTAATCTTTGCGTATGAATCCTTAAGATTTACACGGCCGATTCTGAGGGATTTGACCTCGGTTCCGACAAGAACCATTCCGGCCTCATAAGTATCTTCTATAAAATAATTATGTCTGGCCTTTCTGTTTTCTGTAATAATTTTTTTGTGCTCTATCCCCAAATGCCTTCCTCCGTGCATACACCTTTTCAAAAAGAATGCTGCCGTATGTTTCTCTTATCAATTCCTCAACTCCCGAGGCTGTGTTCTGTTTAAAAACATCTTTCATGAAGGCCCTGGCGTCTTCAACTTTAAGTGCCCTTATCATACTCTTTACAGCAGGAATCGACTGAGGATTCATGCTTAATTCATCTATACCCAAACCTAAAAGTATAGGCAGGTTAATCGGATCAGAAGCCATCTCACCGCACATGAATAGCTTTATCCCCTTGTTTCTAGCAACATCGGCAAGTTGTTTTATCATACGGATAATAGCGGGATGAAGCGAATGATAGAGGTGTGCTACATTTCTGTTTCCTCTATCTATTGCCAGTGAGTACTGAATAAGATCATTGGTACCTAAACTGAAGAAATCTACTTCTCCTGCCAAAATATCTGCAATTATTACTGCAGAAGGAACTTCGATCATTATCCCTAATTCAACATTTCTATTAAAGAGAGTTCCTTCTTTGTCCAGAGCATCGGCAACTTCATCCAATATTCTTTTTGTCTCAAGGACTTCCTCATAGCTCGATATCATGGGAATCAAAATCCTGACATTGCCAAAAGCCGCAGCCCTTAATATGGCTCTGAGCTGTGTTCTGAAGACATCAGGATTCTTCAGGCAATACCTTATAGCTCGCAAGCCCAGGGCAGGATTGGCTTCCATGTAATCAGGATTATTACTAAATGCTTTATCCCCGTTTATGTCGAGAGTGCGGATAGTTACCGGTTTCGGCGCAATCACCTCGACCACATCCTTGTATTTATCAAAAAGCTCATATTCTTTTGGCAAAATAGGGCTGCTCAAATACTGGAACTCTGTTCTGTAAAGTCCAATTCCATCTCCGCCGTAATCAATAACTGATACAACTTCTTCAGGAAGCTCGATATTGCCCATAACTTTTAACTGAAACCCATCGGCAGTTTCAGCTTGAAGATAGCTGTCACGGGTAATAGCTGCTTTAAGTTCTTCGTATTTGGCGCTACGAACTCCATACTCCAAAAGAGTTTCTTCAGTGGGATGAATGATTACTGTGCCGACCGTACCATCGATAATAATTAAATTATCATTTTTAATGATATTAGTAGCATTCCCCAGACCCATGACAGCAGGAATCTCAAGGGTTCGGGCTATAATGCTTGTATGAGATGTTTTTCCGCCCCGGTCGGTTACAAATCCCTTTATCCGCTCAAGATTTATCTGGCTTGCCTCTGCCGGGGAAAGATCGTTGGCGACAAGTATTACCCGTTTATCAATATCAGCAATTTTTTCTGATTCTGCTCCGACTAGATTTCTCATTATGCGGTCAGATACATATACTATGTCAGTAGCGCGCTCTTTTAAATATGAGTCAGACATATTTTTAAACATGGATTTTACGTCTGATACTACCTTTTTGAGAGCCCACTCCGCATTTACCTTTTCATTTTTAATTGTTTCAATTGTCCTGCCATATAGCATCTTATCTTTAAGCAGGGTTTTGTGAGTTTCAAGTATATATGTATGATCGCGTAATTCCTCAGGAGCATTAGTTATAATTGTAAGCATTTGTTGCTTTGCCTTATTCACAGCGCTTTTGAAACGTTTTATCTCATCCTGCACATCATCTTCGCTGATAAAATACTTCTTTACAACGTCCACGCCTTCTATATCGACTAGATAAGCCTTTCCTATACAAATGCCCGGAGAAACATTTATTCCGGTTAATATAATCTCTCTGGAACCAGTATCTGTCATATTTAGCTTAATTCCCCAAACCCTGTCTCAAACTGCTTTACAGTATTGTTTAAAATATCAAGGTCTGATTGATCATCGATCTTAAGTGTAATTTTAGACCCTTTTGCACACTCAAGAGTCAGGATATCAAGGATACTTGAAGCATCCGCCTTTTTTTTGTCTTTAATTATCCAGACGTTATAATTTGCTTTCCTGGCGATCTCCGCAATCTTGGCAGCGGACCTCGCATGAAGGCCGAGTTCGTTTATTACAATAACATCACGTGAAAGTTCAGTCACCAGTCTAATCGAATAATAAGTTTGACTTTTTATCTATAAAAAAACGCTCAATTTTCATCGCTCTCTAACCGTGAACCGTGAACCAGAGTAGTTACTTAATTTTTATCAGCCCGCTTATAACTTGTCAAACTGTAATCAGGGAACTCTAAAGAAATGTCTTCTTACGAATAGAATTCTTTTATCTTTTCAAATAGATATGCCTGTTGCTCATATGAAAGTTCAGGATATACGGGAAGGGCTAAAGTATGTGAGGCAGCGTATTCACCCACAGGAAAATCTCCTTTTCCGTAATTCAGATTTGAAAAGCAATCCTGGAGATGCATGGGAACAGGATAGTAAATCTCCGTCCCTATGCCTGCATCAGTTAAAAACATTTTAAGATCGTCTCTTTTTTCCTTCAAACTTATTACAAACTGATTGTAAATATGCCGGTTTTCCTTTTCAGTCGGAAGATTAACAATATCCTCCAGCCCTGCGTCAATAAAAAGTTCTCTATATTTATCCGCATTTGCCTGCCGCGCCTCAGTCCAGCCGTCAAGATAATTCAGTTTAATGGATACAATGGCTGCCTGAAGTGCATCCAGCCTAAAATTTCCTCCTACCTTGTTATGATAATATTTTAAATGCGATCCGTGAACTCTCAGCAAGCGCAATTTATCAAAGAACTCATCTGAATTTGTTGTAACAATTCCACCATCTCCAAAGGCTCCAAGATTTTTTGAAGGAAAAAAAGAAAAACAGCCGAAATCACCCATTGAGCCGGCACGCCGCCCCTTATATTCCGCACCAATGGCCTGTGCTGCATCTTCAATAACAATAAGATTATACTGTGCTGCTATTTCAAGAATAGAATCCATGTCACAACATTGACCATATAGATGTACCGGGATTATGGCTTTTAACTTACCCCTTTCTTCCCCTGTCATGTCATCTATTACTCTGCAAATGCTCTCAGATGAGATATTATAAGTTTCAGGATCAATATCCGCAAAAACAGGAGTTGCTCCAGTGCGGGCTATTGAACCTGCTGTTGCAAAAAAAGTATAAGTTGAAGTGATAACTTTATCCTCAGGTCCGATATCGGCAGCCATAAGTGAAATGAGAAGAGCGTCAGTTCCTGAAGAGACGCCGACCGCATGTTTTGAAGAGCAATATTCAGCTATCTCTTTTTCCAGGGCTTCGACACGTGGACCAAGTATAAAATACTGGCTCTCAAAAATCTCTTCGGTAACTTTCATGACTTCTTCTTTAATCGTCTGATACTGCAACTTAAGATCTAGTAATGGTACTTTCATAATATTTCTCCTTCAGCCTTTTTCCTTCAGCCTTCAGCCTTCAGCCTTCAGCCTTCAACCTTCAACCTTCAACCTTCAACCTTTACTCTAATAATACAAACCGGCTCTTTCTCCGGGTTGTCGATTTTAATTGATTCGTTGCCGAAAATTATTTTTGACTCTCCCCTGGTTAAAAATTCGGTTTCCATGTTTAATGTGATTTTCACATGGCCTTTAATCACAATCAGGTGTTGTAAAGCCGGCTTTTCAACTTTAAATTGAAGATTTGAATCAGGATATATGACAAGTCTTTCAACTTTAATATCATCTTCATGTTCGAGAACAGTCAGGCTGCCCCAAGGATGGTGAACTTTATTATGCTTCTGATATTCTTTTCTTCCCTTTCCCTTTAGCTGATTAACAATAGATTTTACATCCCTGCTGTTATCAAGATCCGAAACAAATACGGAATCCGGCGTTTCAACGACAACTATTCCATTTAGATGGTTTGTAGCGATCAGCCTGTCCCGGCCCATTATAAAACAGCCTTTGGTATCCTTTGCAATAACATCTCCATCAATAACATTATTGTCCCCATCTTTTGGAAGAAAATCATAAAGAGACTTCCATGATCCTATATCGCTCCATCCAAAGTCAGATGGCAGAACAACTCCTTTGTCCGTATTTTCCATTATGGCATAATCTATAGAAATGTCCGGCAGTCTCTTATATTCATCTACTGTTATTGGGTCTTTTAAAATAATATCTTCCATTATTTTAAGGAGCTCCGGCTGGTATTTGCGAAATTCTTCAATCATGACGGAACCCATGAAAGCAAACATCCCGCTGTTCCAGAAAAAGTTTCCAGCCTTAACATACTTTTCTGCTGTTTCCGCATCCGGCTTCTCAACAAATCTCTTAATCGCTAATGCTCCATCAAATATCTCGCCGGCACCTTCAACATACCCATATCCTGTCTCAGGATAATTGGGTTTAATGCCAAAGGTTACAATATAACCCTTGTCAGCAAGACGTATTGCTGAATTTAACTTATTATGAAAACTCTCTATATCTCCAATTACATGATCAGCCGGAAAAACACACAAAATAGAATCCTGTTTACTTTTTAAAATATTGAGTACTGCAAGCAAAATAGCGGGCGCTGTATTTCTACCACACGGTTCACAAATGATTTTTCCTTCTGGCTGGACGCCTATTTCAGCCATGTGCCTGGCTGTCTCATGAAAATGTTCCTTTCCGCATACAACTCTTATTCGTTCTGTGTCAACCACAGGGCTCAGCCTCTTTATAGTGCTCTGAACAAGAGAATCTTTACCTATAAACTTTACAAGCTGCTTTGGATAGAGCTTTCTGGATACAGGCCAGAGACGCGTTCCAGCCCCACCTGCGAGCAAGACAGCATATACGTTTTCCTTCAGGTCAGGCATTTCTATATCTTCCTTTTCTATTGTTTTCTTTTTTCTCTTTATATTCAGAGTCGCATATCGTTTCTACAGCATTATAACCAAGAAACTCATTTACTGCACGGGTCAATGACGAATCGGCCTTTAATTTCATTGTATCAGGCAGAGCTATGACCGTATCTGTTTCTTCAGGACTAAGTAAATGAATATATGCATGACATGAACCCGGATATCTTTTAAGGATATCATTTAATCTTAAAAGCAAATCTTTTCCTGTTTTATTTTTATCCAGATTAAAATGAATACTTGCAGTCCAGGTTTCCTCGGCTTTCTCAATCGGCACTACGGTATCTGCCAAAATTTTTACAGAATTCTCATCCCTTTTTACCCGTCCCTGTATAATGACAGTGTTATCTTCAACCAGGAGCTCGTGAACCGCTGCATAAACTAAAGAAAATATTATGATTTCAACGGTTCTATGCTGATCTTCCAGGGTAACAAAGGCCATTAAATCGCCTTTTTTTGTCTTTATGGTCTTAATATTAATAATAATGCCGCCGATCCTGACAATTTCACCATCGTTTTTTTCCTTTAAAGAAATTGTATTCGCATTGGTGAATTTATCCAGCAGGTCATCAAACTTTGTCAAAGGATGGCCGGTTATATAGAAACCAAGAGCTTCTTTTTCAAAAGTTAAAAGCTGTTTTTCATCCCATTCATCAATGCCTGACATTTGAGGGAGATTGATATTTTGTTTGGCTGCTCCGATATCGAATAATCCCATCTGTGGATCTGCTTTCTCCTTCTGAACCCTTTGGCCATAATCAATGGCATTTTCCAAAGATGCAACCATCTGGGAACGATTAGCTCCTGTAAAATCAAAGGCGCCACATTTAATAAGGCTTTCAATAACTCTTTTGTTAGCTTTTTTAAGATCCACTCGTTCACAAAAATCAAACAGAGAAGAAAATCTTCCCTCTTTTCTATCATCTATTATAACTTCAATAGCTCCTTCCCCAACATTCTTAACAGCAACCAGTCCGAACCTGATCTTCGAACCTATCACTGTAAATTCCTTGTCACTTTCATTTATATCAGGAGGAAGCACCTCTATGCCGTGATGCCGGCATTCGGCTATATATTTTACTACTCCATCAATTGAGTGAATCTCGCCGGTAAGCAGCGAAGCCATGAACTCAACAGGAAAATGCGCTTTAAGAAAAGCTGTCTGATATGCAATAAGGGCATAAGCCGCGCTGTGCGACTTGTTAAATCCGTAACCTCCAAATTTTTCAATTAGATCAAACAGCGTTTTTGCTTTTTGGGATTGGATGCCCCGTTCCTTAGCCCCCTTTGTAAAACGCAGCCTTTGCCTGGCCATAATTGCAGGTTTTTTCTTGCCCATGGCTTTTCTTAAATCATCAGCATCAGACATGGAATAGTCGGCAACAGATGCCGCAATTCTCATGACCTGTTCCTGATACACAATAACTCCGTAAGTTTCCTTCAGTATAGGTTCAAGCTCGGGCAAAAGATATACTACCTCTTTTTTCCCATGTTTTCTTTCTACATAATCATCAATCATCCCGCTTTCCATGGGTCCTGGCCGGTAAAGAGCTACAAGCGCTATAACATCATCAAAGCATTCGGGTTTTAACTTCATAAGCAGATCCTTCATACCGGAACTTTCCAACTGGAACACTCCAACGGTATCACCCGAAACAAGAAGCTTGTATGTATCAGGATCGGCCAAATTTATATTTGTAAGATCGGGAGGGGTGCCGCCCTGTTTGGCGATAAGAGATAATGTATTTGCAATAACGGTAAGGTTGCGAAGCCCAAGAAAATCGAATTTTACAAGCCCTATCTTCTCGACACATTTCATATCGAACTGTGTCAGAACTTCCCCTTTTTTACCCTTATACAGCGGCAAATATTCCACAAGCGGCTTGTCGGAAACAACGACGCCGGCAGCATGAGTCGATGCATGCCGGGGAAGTCCTTCCAGAACACGACAGGTATTCAACAAATCGTTGATTTCCGGTTTTTCTTCTGCAATTGACCTAAGCCTGGGTTCCTGCTTCAGGGCATTATCCAGACTAATATTCAAGACATCCGGCACCATTTTTGCTATTGCATCTACTTCACGCAGAGGTATATCCAGAGCACGGCCCACATCGCGTATCACAGCCCTGGTCTTTAGTTTTCCGAATGTAATAATTTGAGCCACATAGTCAGCGCCGCCATATTTTTTAACAACATACCTGAATATTTCTTCCCTGCCATTTATGCAGAAATCAACATCAATATCAGGCATGCTCTTACGACCGGGATTAAGAAAACGCTCAAAAATCAAACCGTGTTCAATTGGATCTAAATCAGTAATTCCAAGAGAATAGGCAACAAGGCTACCGGCTACCGACCCTCTGCCGGGGCCCACAGGAACATTGTGTTTTTTGGCATACAGGATGAAATCAGCAACAATCAAAAAGTATCCGGGAAAACCCATGGAATTTATGGTTGAAATTTCACTTTTTATACGTTCTCTATACTGACTTTCGTCAATCTCAGGATTCTTTTCCTTTACGCGCTTTATTTTTTGATTATATCCTTCCCAGGCTTTTCGCTCAAAAAACTCCTCAGCAGTCTGACCTGATGGGGTTTCAAATTTTGGGAAGTGATAAGACTTAAAATCAAAATCAATATTACATCTCTTGGCTATACTGACTGTATTCTCTAGAGCTCCCGGATAGCTTTTGAAATAATTGTGCATATCTTCTCTTGATTTGAAATAGAGCTGATCGGTTCCAAATCTGAAGTGATCCGGGTCATAAATGGTCTTTCCAGTCTGTACACACAAAAGGATCTCATGAGCACGAGCGTCTTCTTTGTCAAGATAGTGGCAGTCATTGGTAGCAACCAGAGGAATTGAGAGCCTTTCACTCATGTCAAGGAGGGCATTGTTCACTTTTTCCTGCACATGGATCCCGTTATCTTGAACCTCAAGGAAAAAGTTGCCCTCACCGAAGATGTTAAGATAAGTTCGCGCAGCCTCATCAGCCCCATCCAGGCTGTTCTCATTAATAAGCCTTGGGATTTCACCGTGAAGGCATGCCGAAAGGCCAACAAGCCCTTTACTGTGTTCTCTTAATACATTCTTGTCAATGCGGGGCTTATGGTAAAAACCTTTGAGTTGAGCGATTGTAGCCAGTTTGCATAAATTACGGTATCCTTCAGGATTTTCAGCCAGAATGACCAGGTGGGAAAGGCCTTTATTATCCAACACGGTTTTATCAGTAAGGTTGCGCGGTGCAACATAAAATTCGCATCCTATTATCGGCTTGACCCCTGCTTTACCGGCCTTCTCAAAAAAATCAAGAACTCCGAACATAGTGCCATGATCGGTAATGGCCACAGAATCCATTCCGAAATCAATTGCACGTTTTAAAAGGGCATCAATCCTTATTGCACCGTCTAGAAGGCTATATTGTGTATGAACATGAAGATGAACGAAAGGGGGAACGGTATGAGTCATTTCAATCTAAACTGTAGTTAGGTGCTTCCTTGGTAATTATTACATCATGGACATGGCTTTCGCGCAAACCCGCAGCAGTGATCTTAACAAACCTGGCTTTTTCTCTCAATTCTTCAATAGTCTGGCAACCCACATATCCCATACCTGCCCTCAATCCTCCAACGAGCTGAAAAACATTCGCAGAAAGTGAGCCCTTGTACGGCACGCGCCCAACTATGCCTTCAGGAACCAGCTTGTCATTCTCAATTGCTTCACTCTGGTAGTATCTGTCCTTACTTCCCTTTTTCATTGCTTCAATAGATCCCATGCCCCTGTATAACTTGTAGCTGCGGCCCTGGAAAAATATTGACTCGCCCGGGCTTTCCTCTATCCCGGCGAAAAGCCCTCCGATCATTACCACATGCGCACCCGCTCCAATAGCTTTTGTAATATCACCTGAAAATTTTATACCACCGTCAGCAATCAAAGGCACACCGGTCTTATTTGATATAGATCTGCAATTCATTATACCTGTAACCTGAGGAATGCCTATACCAGCCACTATACGAGTAGTGCATATAGACCCTGGCCCTATTCCGATTTTTACTCCGTCAACCCCGGCTTTAACAAGATCATCAGCACCTTTCGAAGTGCCGACATTACCTGCAATCAGCTCAATGTCATCGAAATTACTTTTTAAAATTTTTACAGCATCTATAACGTTTTTTGAATGACCGTGAGATGTATCTATTAATATAACATCAGCACCTGCTTTTAAAAGCGCTTCTGCGCGTTCTTGCATATCAGGACCGACACCAACAGCAGCTCCGACCCTCAGCCTGCCCATACTATCCTTGCAAGCGTTAGGATATTTTTTTATCTTCTCAATATCCTTTATGGTTATCATGCCTGTAAGTCGTCCATTTTTATCAACCACAAGAAGTTTTTCAATCCTGTGTTTATGAAGCAGTTTTTTAGAATCTTCTAGGGTAATTCCCTCTGATACCGTAACAAGATTTTCTTTGGTCATTACTTCTGAAACTTTTTTCTCCATATTGGTTTCGAATCTCAGATCCCTGTTTGTCACAATGCCGACCAGTTGATCTCCTTTTGTAACAGGAAGTCCGGAAATGCGGTACTCCTCCATAAGCTTAAGC
>JAJSZW010000122.1:9845-10963 GCA_030262895.1 Deltaproteobacteria bacterium
TCATGGACCGGCTGACCAGGATTAATAGTAACCGGATCAATAATCATACCGCTTTCCGATTTTTTTACTTTATCTACCTCTAGAACCTGACTTTTTATACTCATGTTTCGATGTATAAAACCTAATCCCCCCTCTCGCGCCATACTTATGGATGTTCTAGCCTCAGTTACAGTATCCATGGCAGCACTGACGATAGGAATATTTAAGGTAAGGTTTTTAGTCAAACGGGTACTGACATTCACATCTTTGGGCAATACATCAGAATAGCCGGGGATCAGCAAAACATCATCAAAAGAATATGCCTCTTCAGGTGGTATTTTGATCATAAATTTCTCCAGAAATTATTAATTAAGTAACGGTTTACAGTTCACGGTTCACGGTTGATCAAAACATAAAACCGTTAACTGTAAACCGACAACCGTGAACTGTTATGATTCAGGTTTAACTATCATTTATTTGCTTTCTTGACAATGAAATAAAACGCAAATAAATAAAGGCCTGTTTGAGCATTCAATTTTCATCGCTTCCTAACCGTGAACCTGAGTAGTTACTGTTTGAGAATATTATGCTAATAGAAATAAACTCCATAAATCCGCAGACACGACTAATTTACAGAGTTGTCGAACAACTCAAAAGAGGTGGTATAATCGCCTATCCGACTGATACTTATTACGGGATAGGTTGCGATATAATGAATAAAAAGGCTATTGAAAAGATATACCAGTTAAAACAGCGCAATAAAAACAAGCCTTTCAGTTTTATTTGCTCAGGACTCAAAAACATAAGCCATTATGCAAAAGTTTCAAATTATGCTTACAAAAACATGAAGCGACTTTTGCCGGGCCCTTATACTTTTATTCTTGAAGGTTCGAAACTTGTTCCTAAAATAATGTTGACCAAACGAAAAACCGCTGGAATTCGTGTGCCTGACAATGCCATTTGTTTAGCGCTGGTTGAAGAATTAGGCAATCCGATTATTACCACTAGTGCAACTATGCCTGATGGTTCAATCCTTAATAACCCATCACTTATTCATGATTTTTTTCAATCCAGAATAGATTTTGTAATTGACGGGGGAACGCCTATCCCGGGACAGCCTTCCAGTATAATATCTTTGA
>JAJSZW010000123.1 GCA_030262895.1 Deltaproteobacteria bacterium
ACCAGGAAGCTGGTGCGTCTGGTCGAAGATGGCTTTTTCCTCAAAGCGGAGAACATGGAAGTCTCGTCCATGACAGCGGCTGATTACTTCCAGTATTGCAAAATCGCCTATATAGCCGGGAAGCGCAAAGAGGAGACAGTCGATGAATCTTTGTCTGGTCGAGAGATGTATAGCCGATATGCCGACGGCCGGCACGAAGGGCTTCTGGACATAGATCCAGCCTCCGAGCAGGAGTTTGCCGATTGGATCGATGGAGAGCATCCCAAAAGAAGAGGAGGTGGGCACCCGTGGGAGATTAAGCGAGGGGGCAACACAACGCACATAGACCTCAGCGTTTCGCGCCCGTCCTCATACCGGCAAGAGGGTTTCAAGGTTGAGCTGCGAGGCGAATCTATCGGCAGAATGGTGGAGACGATGCGCATGTTCCTGGCGATCCACGAGGGAAAGCTCCCCATTTCTATCGCCAATCCGGAGGGCGTCCGCAAACGACTTCTGGCTCAAGACAACATCGGAATCATTCCGTCTTACGCCTCGCTGCACAGGGCTAACCAGCATTTCAGTCAGGATGAAGATGTGTTCGACGTCATGTATTACGATGAGCTGGGCCGATTCAAGCGCCGGATAATCCCTTTCGTCACATGGGAACCGTTGCCCATCCTTAAGCCAAGAAACGCCTGAATAGGGGCGAAGCCCCTATAGACACTTCAAAGGCAAGACGGGACGTAGGGGACAAACTTGAATAACTATATTGGGCATCTATACGATTTTTTACAAGGAGATACCAAATGTCCCGACAAGCCCGCCTTGATGCCCCTGGAACGCTGCATCATGTAATCGTACGAGGTATTGAAAAACGGAAGGAAGATCGTCGATGATACTACTGATCGAAAAGACTTCTTTAAAACTGTTTGAACTATTTTTTTCATAAGATTTTTTCTGTCAAATAAATACTTATACGAATCAGTTTTTTAATTACTTTATAATAAAGACTTGAATGTCAATCGGTTATCAGGTTAAATATACATTAATTGTTATTCTAAAAAATAGTGAATGTTCACAGACTAATTGTTCTACATAAAATTGGAATCGCAGATTGAAGAAAAGAATCGTAATTATTGTTTTCGGGTACTCAATAGAGGATCGTCAATTCTACTTGTAATTTGCCATTTAAAATGTTCAAAGTTTGCAGGAAGGGGGCCTATGGAATCAAATGCAGTTTTAGAAATTACACAGAAAGTTTACGAGTCTAGAACTAATTTCTGGGGGAGAGTATTTCACGGGATTGGAGATTCAATGCTGGTATGCTGGCCAGCTAGCTATCTATCTGCCTATTTATGTAGTCTGACTGGCTTAAGAATATTTGATAGCCAGCTTTATTATATTGGAGTTCTGCTGATTTACTATTTTGTAATGGAATCCTTGTTTCAAAGAACTCTATTCAAAATACTTACAGGAAGCATAGTGGTAACCGAAAAGGGGGACAAGCCAAAAGGGTCTTCTATCTTTTTAAGATCATTGATAAGATTTATTCCGTTTGAGCAAATCTCACTCTTATTCACAAAAGAAAACGAGCGATGGTGGCATGATGTGTGGACTAAAACGTACGTGGTCAAAAATTCAAAGCTCAAATCCAAGTTGACCCATGAAGAACCAGTTACATAAAATGCGAAAAAGCAAATCGCTAGATTTATCGTCCAATGCCTTGTACTACGCAGTGGCGAGTTTTTTTCTTTTTGGTGCACTTCTTGGCATAATGGCAATTATTGAGTCACAGAAGGCCCTTCAGTTATCTCAAAGTGAGCATGAAAGAAAAAAGGCAAAAAACGTTTTGCTCATCAGCATTATTGGAATCTCCCCACCGGCTATAGGTTTCATTTTGGGGCTCTTTGATCATGGCACATCATTCGGAGGAGCTCTGCTTACCAGTTGGTTAGTAACAATTATTGTGATAATATCAAAATTAGTTTCGTAATTTTAATTTGTATTGATAAATCACTATTTAATAGTTCCATAAGAACTACTACTGTTTTGTTCTTTAGGCTACCAACGTAAGATGGGACAGCCTGTAAATCCAAGCCGTTAGCAACTCCTTAGATTTTGCTTGATTGTGGACTTGCCATAGAGCCAAAATGGTGAAAAGTGTCCCGCCTTACGTTGGTAGCCATGAACTGTATAGTGTAGAACCATGCGCTTGAGATGGACTGGGCAAAGCCGTGCCGCTTTTCGAAAGGCAGTATTTGGCCGATAGTTTTTACCCTTAGCATAGTTTTTCGGTTATCGTTGCCCAGCCACTCAGCTTTTAGATTATGATAAAATTTGACAAGGTGTTCAAATAAAGGGGTTGAATATGTCAACTACAGAACCTGGATTATTTATCACAAAAGGAATGAATGTAAGTATTCCTGAGTTTTCTCAATCTATTAATGAGAGTGGTGATATAAACTCAGAAAAAATGACAATCCATACTGGACTTGACATGTGCCCCTATTGGATTGAGATAGCTTATACACGCCTAAATGAAACAGATGATATTCATGAGAAACTTATTTTAGCAAAGAATGATAATAATGAGTCACTTATGGGCGATTTGCTTCAAAAGGAGTTTACTTCAGGGATGCAGGCAATTATGGCTGGTTGCATCGCAATCGATTCCTATTATGCCTCAATTAAAGATTTTGCAGAAATTCCAGAAGATTTAGCCAGAACATGGCGAAAAAATGGAACGGCCAGGTATAAACAAATAGCCGAAATCTTAAAAAGGACATTTGTAATACCGCAAGATTTGTTTTTAAAAATACGGAAAATCTTAGAACAGAGTTTTGGTCTGCGAGATATGGCAGTCCATCCCAAACATGGTACTGATCTGCCAGTTTTGTACCCAGAAATAAATAAAATTTCCGATTGGAGATATGCTGCATTTCGCTATACAAATGCTAAAGCTGTAGTTGGTCACTCTTTGAGCATCATTTATCAAACAGCAAGGCAAAAAAAAGGTAATAAAAAGCAATTATTGAAAATTTATTGTGAAAACTTGGTTAAAAAATTAGAGCCTACCTTATCTGAATGGGTAGAAAGGTATGGTCGGCTATTTGAATAAAAAAATCTAACGAACGGCATTAACCCATCTTCGGAATGCTGGACGGAATGCTGGACGTCCATAAATAAGTAAATAACTTGACAGGGATCGTGGTCAAAGCTTGAATAGTGAATAAGGATCGTTTGCTTGTAAATTCAGCATGTTTGCCTATCTGTTACACTTGACCGCAGAATTTCGAAGTAATGGAACACCTTGTTAAACTTCATAATTCGATATTCAATAGCAAGCCCTATTTTTTGGGTCTGTAGTACCAGGGGGAACAAAAGATTCTAAAACTAATTGCAAAGGGGAAAACAAGTATAAACAAAATTCTGATCGTCATTTGATATATAGTAAACCATTCGATCTTTCGGATAGAAGTGATTACAGATGAATTCAAAATAATACGGAAATCAAGCCCTCTTTTTCTGCCCCATGACTTAAGAGAGTGAGAGAAAAAAATTTCCTCACCAGCATAGACCAGCTCGCTAAATCCTCCTGTTGCCTCGAAACCTTCTTTAAGGCAATAGATGAAACATCCGGCAGCCAGGCCGAACTTTATAGATAACCAGTTCCAGAAATCTACAAATTTTTGAACAAATGGTCTTAATATTTTGTCTGTAGCAACAACAACTCCGCCGCCACAGCACATTCCGGTTGATAGATTAAACCATGCCTATCCGGTTGACACATACGCGCTCCCTATGCCTGAAACCAGATACTCACGTTCGGATCAGTGCGAATGACGCTGCGTGGTCTGCCTGTCAATACGAATCAAAATCCCACAGTTCTTCCGGGTTCGGGTGCTCCCATACGTCCCCGTACAGATCTTCGTACTCCGACCCCTTGACCTCCATCGCGATGCCCAACACCGAGTGAAACCCGCTCATCGGGTAGAAACGCCGGTTGAACCGGAACACGTACTCGTTCAAATACGCTTGAAGATGATTCGGTCTCACTCCGTGGTGCGTGCCCTGTATCCACGTCTTCAAGTTCGAAAACACCAAGTGGATCAGTGGTATCTGCTCGCCCTTCTCGGCTTGCAGCTCCGCTTTCGTCATCCCTTCTGCCTCGCCGTCGGCCATCACAACCTCGTGGTCGAACCACTTCCACAAGTCGACATACCCCACCCAGTCGTCTGTCATGACCGTCGTACCAGTCTTGATGTTCTCGGTGGCGAACTTGGTCAGGGCGACCTTCCCCCGGTTCGGGATCAGCCGCATACGTAACCGTCCTGCATAGCGACACTTCTTGTACTCTCCGTCGACAAGGTCTTCCTTCTCGCTGATGCGAACCTCGACAGCTCCGACAACGACTACCTTCTCGGTGACACCGCGCCCCTTGCCTCGTGTTTGACCACCGACGTAGGTCTCGTCCAACTCGACGGGGTAGCGTTGTAGGTTGCCGCCTACGTCTTCGCCCTCGCCTATCTTGCTTCGGCTCGGCCTGACCATAGCAACGCGCAGCTTGTGGAGCATCTGGAACGCTGTCTCGTATCGGGTCAACCCGAGCTGCCGCTTAAACTGAAGCGCCGACATGCCCGGTGTTTGACTCGTGACGAGGTACGCGGCCCAGAACCAGACCTGAAGAGACATCTTCGTCCTGTGCGTGATCGTGCCTGCCGTGAGCGACGTCTCGGCTCGGCAAGAACGGCAAATGAGTACGCGAGGTCGGGTCGAGATATAGTAAGGCTCATCGAGGACGCCACACTTCGGACACGTAAAGCCGTCAGGCCAACGCACCAGTTCCAAGTAGTCGAGGCACGCTTGCTCGTCTGGGAACGCCCGTTGGAACTCCAGGAGGTTGGTGACGTAGGGCTTTCCTTTGATTCTGGGCATCAGCCGTTTCCCTCTGCATCTGTGGGCAACCCAATCTCGTACCACTGTCGGTTGTGCAGAATGGAAGTCTACCTCTCAAAGAATGGGGTCAAAGAATGGGGTCAAGTCTACGGTTGACCCTTGCTCGAAATTAATAAGGGTCAAAGGCAGACTTGACCCCTTTTCCTTTTGTAAGATGTGCGCTGACTCCTAAATACGGCATTATGGCCCGAGCCTACTTTATTTACTGGTGCCAAGGAGAAAGCCGGGATACAATTCAGGACACCATTTAATTCATGAAATCAAACCCCTGAGCATTATCTTCTACATCCTTGATATATTCCCCGGAACAGCTCTTTATTCGGATTTTAAAAAAAGATGTAAAATTACAGATGATATCTGGTTGAAGCGCATAGAAGATATCATATATTTTCAAAGCGACCCTGATTTGTCCCAGGATATGATACTGGCTTTCGGGCAAAAGCTCAGGATGAATTACCATGAAAATCTTGCAGGTTTTGCAGATGACATCGAAGTAATTGATGATAAAGAACTTTACGAAATGCATGCGGATTTTTTCTCAAGACTTGGAATGACATTCGAATATGGGGATTATGCAAATATAGAAGCTATAAAGGATAAAGACAGGGTTGCTGAAAGACTATACAAAAAATCGCTGGACTATTATCCTGATCACCGCGCTTTTCTTGGTTTAGGAATAATCAAACAAAAAATGGGAGAATACATACAATCGGCTAAAATACTATCAGAAGCAGTCGAAAATTTCCCGGAAAGCGAGCAGCTTAATATTTGCCTGGGGATCAGTTATATGAATTTAAGAGAATATAACAAAGCGCTTCCATATTTTCTGAAATTTAAAGACTCTAAACAAGCAAATTACTACATTACAGCCTGCAATGAAGCGCTTGGTATTTCTAAGATTTGAATTAATAAGTAAGAATATGCGGTTGACAAATTCTTACATATAGTATAGTTTAAAACTCACTTATCAATTCCAATCATTGAGGGAAAACAAATGGAAACCATATCATCCAAGGTTACATCAAAAGGACAGGTTGTAATCCCCAAAAGACTGAGGGAAAAATATGGGATACGCTCGGCCACAGCGATTCGCTGGGTCGAAAAGGATCAAGGCATTTTGATGGTACCCGAATCCGAGGATCCGATTGTGGCGGCCCGAGGAATGCTGAAGGGTTCTGGAATATTGAAAGCCTATTTGAAAGAAAAAAGACGTGAAAAACAAAGGGAGGACAAGAGAGTTGCAAGGATCAAATAGCTTTGTCCTCGATAGTTATGCCTTAATTGGATATCTCGAAAACGAACCCTTTTCTGATCAGATCCAGAATGTTCTCACTCAGGCAAAGAATGGAGCCTTTCGCCTGTATATCCACGCAATTCACATAGGTGAGGTTTATTATATTACATTGAGGGAACAAGGCCAGAGCTTGGCAGACTTAGCCTACTCCAGAATCAAAGCTTTGCCGATAAAGCTGATTGATCGCATCGATGAAGAACTTCTTCTGGCAGCCGCCGGTCTTAAAGCAAGATATCCTATTTCATATGCGGATTCCTTTGCTGCGGCTTTGGCGATTATCAATAACTGCCCCCTCTTAACAGGAGACCCTGAGTTCAAATCGCTTGAAAAGAAAGGCATAATCAGTATCGAGTGGCTTACTTAGATCGAATCAACTCACAGATAGCGACAAGCTATCTTCGGATGCTGCCCGTCGTGAGCACGGCCAGACCCATTGAATATATGAAACCCATATCATAACATTTCTCTGGGGCGTGTGGATTAGCGATTTATAGCAGATATATTTAATCGTATAGCGGGTATGATTTGAAATTACTATATGTAACTGCGAACATCTGTGGGCGCATGGTTCTATCGATCTAATGAATGCACATTTTAATGATTTACAAGCTAGAATTTATTGAGCAAAAAATCTTTAATGCTGGCGATTTTCTCACTTTTTTTGTGTCGGATGGTACTAGCTCCCTCACGTTCCATATTACTAGCCCAATCACCATGTAAAGCAAAAGCGAATATCTTTGAAAAATTTCTACTATCGACCTTCCTTTTGTAATCTAATCTCAATCTCATAAAACATGGATAGTTATCATCTACTATTGCCTTGCGAGTATCAATTTTATAAGGAATTTCCTCTCCTACTTTAAGTTCTTGAAATTGTTTTGAAGGCAAGGTCGAAAGATATGGAAATGTTGGATTGTCCACATCACATCTAAGATATTTCCCTGTCTTCATTTTTTCGCAAGGACATATTAGATAATTTACATAAATTTCAACATCATAGACATCCATAATACCTATATTTTTGAGCTTTATAGTAAAAACGCCAGAGCTACCCGAGAGAAATGATTCCGTTTGCTTTCCTATTGAAACTATTGGTTCAACGCTTGAAAGATATTGTCTCTTTGAGATATCAGCTTGTCTCTTTGAGATATCAGCTTGTTTCTCTGAGACATCAGCTTGATTTTGCATTACTCTTAATTGTGCAAACAGAATAATTATTACCATTAACGGAAGCGCCACCATATATAACCAATCTCTAATTTTGTATGACCGTGGTTTGGGATCACCTTTTGAGTTTAGGGCTTTCTGTTCTGTCACATGATTGGGTGTCGCTGTTCTTGCTTTGGTATCTAATTGCGAATCTTCCATTGTAACACCTCCCAAAACCTTTGATATCTTGCCAACAGTGCTACTCAAGAATCAAATAATTTTCATGTAGATAAAGTTTGCATATCACAATTTTTAAAGCGTTTCAATTTGTTACATGAATATAGGATTTACTTTTGCAAATGCATAACCAGCGAGCCTCATTCCTTTCAAACTATCACGAACTTTTACGGAAAAATCCGCAGTTAATTCCCGTCTGGTTCATCCGTTATGTTTTGATAAATATGGAGGATGATGAAATGCGATACCATCCTCTTTGTTGGCCGCTCCATATCCGGGGCTATTACCCGATCAAGCGCATCACCCGCTTGAGATACTTAAGCGGCGTGCGATACGGGGCGTACTTCGTGCTGTTGTCAAACCTGATGGAACGATGCAGCACACTCTTGTAATGGGTGAAGGTACGGAAGCTCTCTTCGCCATGGTAGCAACCCATGCCGCTCTCCCCCACGCCGCCAAACGGTAGCGTTGTGGAAGTGACTTGTGAGAGCGTCTCATTGATGTTGACACTTCCGGAAGAGGTTTCCTGCAAAATGCGCTTCTGGGTCGCTTTTTTATCAGAGAACAGATAGAGTGCCAGGGGATTCGGCAAGGACCGGATGAAATGGATCGCTTCATCCAATGATCTGTATGTCAGCACCGGCAGCAGTGGACCAAAGATCTCTTCCTGCATCACAGGGCTTTGGGGCGACACATCCTGAAGCAGGGCGGGAGCAATGAAAAGCTCCGATTCGTTGGTCTCGCCCCCAAAGTAGACTTTCTGATTCTCCATCAGGCGGAGCAGTCTACGAAAATGTCGCCGGTTGACGATCCTACCATAGTCGGCTGACTCTCGAATGTCTCTCCCGTAAAACTGCGTGAGCGTATCCCTGAGCGATGCCAAAAATGCATCGCGGATGGATTCCTGAACCAGGACATAGTCGGGGGCAATGCAGGTCTGGCCCGCGTTGAAGAACTTACCCCAGCAGATGCGCCTGGCCGCCGTTTCGAGACGTACTTCCGGTGTGACGATGCATGGACTCTTGCCCCCCAGCTCCAGTGTGACGGGCGTCAGACGGGTTGCCGCCTTTCCCATGATGATCTTGCCGACTGCCACGCTTCCAGTGAAGAAGATATAGTCAAACTCCTGATCAAGAAGATGCTGGGTCTCCTCTGGACCGCCCTGGACAGCCGCAATGCACTCCGGCTCGAAATACCGGCTCACCATCTCCTCAATCACCTTGGCGGAATGCTCTGCGATCTCTGAGATCTTCAGCACAGATGTATTGCCTGCCGCGATGGCTCCTACCAATGGGCAGAGCAAAAGCTGGAACGGGTAATTCCATGGCCCGATTATCAGGGCATTGCCATAGGGCTCCGGGAGAATATAGCCCTTGCCCGGTCGTAGCATCCAACTCGTCCTCACGCGTATGGGCTTCATCCACGATCTGATGTGCCTAACCGCGTGGTCAATCTCCTTGATGATCATCATCACTTCGCTGGTGTATGATTCGGTTTCAGGCCTTCGCATGTCCTTGCCAATAGCAGCGAGGATCTGGGGTTCGTATTCCAGAACCGCCCGTTTCAACGTTTCGCATTGCCGAATCCGGAATTCCGCGGGTCGCGTTTGTCCCTTCATGAAGTATGCGCGCTGACTACGGTACAGCGACTCAGCATCCATCTCTAATTTCCTTTCGGGCCAACGTCAAGCTGTGTGACAAGCGCCTGAAGTGTTCTTAAAGGCTAAAAGATAATTTGCAATACTAAAATCAATTAAAAGCGAAAAAGTCACCGCTGGCACTCGTTCAAACCAGCGCATCGTTAGGTTTTTAGTAGTTTATTTGTTAAATATTCTACTTGCGATAATTGGTGATAATAGTGTCGTAATAAGAACCAAGGGGAATATTCTTCCTTTCATAATATTGTAGTCAGCTAACAACTGAGACCATGGATTTCCTGCAACGTAATGAAAAAATAAAAATTCAAATGATATCGTTAGCACAACCCAGGCAAATCCGATCGCCAGAAGGATTTTCGAATCTGTAATGTTTTTATAATTTATGTATATTGCAGTTACGATAAAAATAAGCACGGAAAATAATACTGTTGATACTATATGAGCGGGCAACTCACCAATATGTTTTTCAATTATCTTTTCTCTAATGCCACCATTGATAATTGCAATAATTAAGAAGACTAGCCACATTCCTAATATTTGCACAATAAGCATTTGATTATCCTTTTATTTGTTAACGTGGAACTGAGGTGGCGTGGAAACGCGCCAGCGTTTTCTGCTGGCTGCTTTTAAAAAAAACCGTTATTTTTAAAAAAAGGGGTTGACATCTTTTGCCTTAAGGTAGTGATTTGTTTGCCGATTTATCTCCATTAAATATTTGGAAGCTACCAAATGCTAAACTTAACGATCTTGAACCCAGCAATAAAAATGCCTAAAGATAATTTCCAAGTAGAATCATGATTGAAGAACTTGTGAAAATTATTGGACACAGCTTGAACGGAAGAAATTTAATTTTGAATCCAGTCATTACTGATATCACAGAAAGAATATTCAGAAAAATGAATGATATTATATAGATAAATTTTGAAATAACGTCGGTGTGGTCGATATATGTTACCGCAGATATGACAACACCAATAAAAATCAAAGCCACGCCTTCTATTATCCATTCCATGGTGATAATTCTTCTGTTGTCCAGTGAAATATTACCATAAGAAAGAATGGGGTCAAGTCTACGGTTGACCCTTGCTCGAAATTAATAAGGGTCAAAGGCAGACTTGACCCCTTTTCCGTGAGCTGAGCTGTCCTTCCCGCATAGCGGGATGGAAGGTGACGAGGACAGGAAACAGGTGTCGAGCCTTTACGTTGTGGGTGAAGACTGATACGTTTCGTGAAGAAACAGACGAATACAGCGAAACGGCCTGTCGGGGTAAGGATGGCGGCATGTAAAGAAGGAAGTACGGATTAAATTGGGGAAGGTCTGGTAGATAGGCAGGAACTATCCTTGAATGCCAGAGACCGTCCGTATAAGGGTTGAAAACTGAAATCGAGAGGATTCTATCAGACTGGCGGATGGGGTGGTATGGGTCAGGAATGGGGTCAAGTCTACGGTTGACCCTTGCTCGAAATTAATAAGGGTCAAAGGCAGACTTGACCCCTTTTCTTTCTTTTCCTTTTATATTTTCAAAGCGACCCTGATTTGTCCCAGGATATG
>JAJSZW010000124.1 GCA_030262895.1 Deltaproteobacteria bacterium
GGTTATGGATAATTGTAGTCTTGGAGACTTGCCAATTAATGCAGCACCAATATTAAGATCGAACCGTATCTGGTAATTAAAGAAAGGCATGAAAAGTGACTGTAGGTCAATTTTTAAACATTGCAGTCTATTTCTTTAATAATATAAATAGGAACAATAGAATGCCAAAAGCAACAATAAGAAGCATATCAATTGAATGCCAAAAATATAGGAATGTGTCAGAAGTAAATTCCCAGATATTAATTGCAGCATTGCCTACTACTAAAATTCCATATTCTACAAGCAAGACTACCCCCTTAATGACAATCGGATAGAGGAATCAATGACACGGCCCGAGGAAACCCTATCCTTTTTAAAAATTAGAAGCGATAGGATAAACCTAATAGGCCACAATGCGTTGAAAGATCGATTTCGCGGCTTTCCCCTATGCTCCCTAAATGGTCCTCAATTACAAAAGTAAAAGCAGTGGTAACTTCTCAATAAGTTTTGGTAGTAGACAAAATACTACCATTACCTTTTGCAAGTTGCTTAAGGCATGTTAAAGTATTTCTACCGGGAGGGAAAGAGAAAAATATTATCCTGGTTTCAAATTGGACATATTATGATATGGATGCAGATGTCATACTGCAAAGATGTGAGACGTACCACGACAAGCCAGACTGGATACGCCTGGAACCCTGCATCATGTCATTATCCTGGGAATTGAGCGCAAAGAGATAGTAAAAGATGATCACGACAGGCAGAATTTTGTTTATCGTATGGGGACGATCGCCTTGGAAACCGGAACGTTAATCTATGCCTGGACGTTAATGACCAACCATGCACATATTTTTTTGCGCATGTTGATTCCCAGATTAAATAAACCGCTAATTTCTAATTATTTTGAACCAATTCTTAATCTGTTGGCAACAAGATCTATAATCAATGCAGCGGTCCACGAAAAATCTTTCTCTCCATGTCCTCTACCGGAATCAGGGTCGTAATACTCATAGAATCCGTTCCTATCAGTCAGAGCAATTAATGAATTTTCAATCCATTCCGCAAGTTCCACTTCTCCGTACTGTCTAACCCCCTGGGCCAAATACCAGTTTATATTGATCCATACAGGGCCTCTCCAGTAAAATTCCCCGTCAAAGTCTACCTGACACATATCGTAGCTGGGTATGGCAACACAGTCCATATCTGCTGTACAGAAGCAATGCATTCGAAGAGTATCTAATACAGCTTCCCCCATGTCCTTGTCGGGGATACCAGCAAATAGAGGCATATACGAAAAAATCGTATCTCGTTTTATATGTTTTTGGTGCACAAGATCAAAATTGTAATAAATGCCTTCAGCCTCATCATATAGCTTCTTATTTATCGCCGTTTTGACTTTATCCGCCCTCTCATAGTGAATGTCAGCGCTATATCCTATGAATTTCGCTATCTTCCCAAGGTCTAATTCGGATTTACAGAGAATAGAGTTAAAAAGAACTCCCTGGATTAAAAATGGATGATTTTCTGCAATTTTCCCCCAATTATAGTTATTTTTATACATATTTTCAATAAGATACGAATAGTTTTCAATGTATGTACGCTTTGGCCGATCACCCTGTTCCGCAAGTTCATCATATTTTTGTTGCATGCTTAAAGCCCACTCACTGGTCTCTGTTATGGAAGCAAGGGGTTCATCCCACAGCGGGGCATTGTCAAGTCCCGATTCCCAAGGATGGACAATAGATACAAGATTTTCAGAATACGGGTCACGCTCGGTGAGATAGAAATCGTGGAGTTTTTTTAGTTTTGGATAGATTTCCTTCAAAAAAGACAGGGCTCTTTCTTTATCAGGATCAAGCTTTATTGCCTTAGCAATCATGGTGGCATGTACAGGGGGTTGGCTGATACCTGATGTGAAAATGCCGGCCGGAACTTTTCCTGAATTATCTGCTTTCCAGTAGTCCGGTCCTGGAAAATGGTGGGAATACTCAGGGTTGAAAATTATATGCGGCAAAAAGCCGTCACTCCATTGCCCTCTGAAAAGTGATCGCAGTTCTATGTACGCCTTTTCAGGATCATAGTGCAGATAACCGCGTGAAATAAAGCCTGAATCCCAGTTCCAGAGATGTGGATAGAGACGGCTCGACGGCATGGTCCAGCCATTGAGCCTGTTTTTATCAAGGATATTTACGGCTTTTTGATGAATCTCACGGAGCTGTTTACTCGTGAAATGGGGAATTATTTTCTGAATATCTGATTTTATCGGTTTCTCATCTTCTGCTGAAATTCCAAGAAGGTCATTTAATCGACTTTTGTCGAAACCTTGAATGATTTCCCCTTTTGCTACAATGACAGGAATGGAAAGTCTTCCTGTAAGTCTCTCTACATCTTTCCGGGCAGATTCTGATAGCGTCACATTTCTGCCCGAATATTGGATCCTATTGTTGTTTAGATATGAGAGCAGTCCTCTGCAGTGAGGACAGGCCGGAGAGAAATAAACGCTAATTGCGGATTCTTTCTCAGGACTTACCACTTTTTCAATCTTCTCCTCTCCTGATTGTATGAGGGATGTATCATTCAGAGTTTTTCCAATGGTTGATAACAGTTTTGGTACATCAGGCACGCTACCCTGAGAAAATACCTTTCCGTTTACAGTCAGGATTGGGGCATGCCACCCTCCACGCCAGATGACTTTCCAGAAATTATCTAGCCATGGTACAATTCGCAGGGAAACAGGCTTGCCACGAAGCTGTTCGCTCATAAGCCTCTGGAGGATTGTGTAGGAGATATCACACTCCTTGCAACGGTTTTTAATGCGAAAAAAAAGAAATTTCCCAGCATATCGGTAAAGGGTTAATCTTACTGTTTCCTTTTTCATCATATTATTCCACTTTTTAATTCCATCGTTACCTCTGATTATTTTTTTTAAAAGCTAACTGTTTTTTCATCAAAGATTGTAAATGGCGATTTTTCTTGATAGCAGCGATGCTGCTGCCTGGTCCAGGAGCCAAATCACCCTCCCATTTGGTGGCCGAATTTTAACAGCCGGCAACTGAGCTTGACTGTTTTCCAACAAGGTTTTAACAATCGCGGCCTTCCCACTTCCTGAAACCAGAAAGAGGATTTGCCTTGCGTTGTTCAAAACAGTATAGTTAAGAGTAAGCCGAAAGACATTCGGTTGTCCTCCCTTGACATTTAGTACCCAGCGGTTCGCCTCCTTTATTTGAGGCCGTCCGGGGAACAGGGAGGCTACATGTCCGTCTTTACCAATCCCGAGCAATATCAGGTCAAAGACCGGATTATCGCTGCTCATATCATGAAAAAAGGTTTTGAGTTTTGCCTGATACAACGCGGTTCCCTCTTCAGGCCGCGTCATTACGGGAATGGGGTAAACTTGATCTGAAGGTATCGGGATTATGTTCAGAAAATCCTTTTTGGCAGTACCGAAATTACTGTCGGGATGATCAAAGGCCACCATGCGCTCGTCCACCCAGAAGATATGGGTTTTTTGCCAGGGAATATCAGAGAGATAAGGCTCTTGTGACATGAGCCTGTGCATGGCCCTTGGGGTGGAACCGCCGGAAACGGCGACTGCAAAGCGACCCTGAAGGGCAATGGTTTCTTTCGCAGTTTTACAAAATATTTGCGCACCCTTTGCAGCCAGTTGGCTTGCATCAGAAGTTATTATTATCTTAATTTTGTCCACGTTCCTAATCCATAAAGACTTTTCATGTACGTAACAGAAAATGTATTCAACACATTCTGTAGGGTTTTAAATCTATTCTATGTGAAATAAAGAACAATCAAATGACAGTGGCTAAAAACAGCAATCCCAGGCTTGCGACCAAAAGACCGGCTATTGTTTCAATCAAATTTTCGAGCGTAATCGCCAGGTTGCCATGCCTTGCAACCATTCCAAGCGAGATGTTTTTGCCCGATATAACCATCACTACTACACATGTGATGGTCAGGGCCATACCCATAGAAACGGTAATTCCCAGCATGATGCCCAATCCGACCAGCTCCATGGATAGGGCAAACAGCATGATCATCACTACCCCCGGGCATGGGATCATACCCACCACCAATGCCGATAACAAAGGACCATAGAGATGGCGTTTATGGCTCCCATTGCAAGCCAGGTGGCTGCCTTTTGCACTTTTTATCCATTTGTAAATGCTTTTGATCAGAATGCCCAAACCCAGGCAGGTAATCAGGCTGAAGCTGATAATTTGGGTGATCCGTGTCACACCTTCCAATGTTCCTGTGATACTCTTCTGCAAAATAATGTGGATAATCAGCACAAACATGATTCCCGACAAGCCGTGAAACAAGGCAATAAAGCTGCCGAAAAGTACCCCCCGTAGTAATCTCGGACGCTGAGATAAAATGTACGATATGGCAAAACCTTTGCCATGTCCTGGGCCGGCTGCATGAATCATCCCATAGGCAAAAGCAACCGCCAATAGAAAGGCCAAAGGTTTTACACTGTTGGTCTCCCTGGCCTCGCGCACCAGATCCGCCATTTTCTGGTTGAGTCGGTGCTGCCAAAGGGCAATCGTGGACAGAAGCGGATTTTTGATAGCAGGATGCGTCGTCATATGAAGGGCTTTTGATTTAGGTTTGGCGGTAAACGGATTTTGCGCAAAAACCGGCTGCAGCATAACTGCTATGTAAACAGTCAAAAGGCAAAGTAATAAAAATGTGATTTTCATGACTTTAACCTGAATTTCAGAAATAGCGCCCAGGGATTGAGCATACCAAAATAAATCGAGGTGGATTTGTCTTCTTTGATGGAGCTTTCAATCACAAATCGATCTCCATTCTCAACAAGTGCTGACCGGTTTTGGGCAAAGAAAATGGCGGTATAATAGGAGGGATCATATGCGGCGATGACGATTTGTTTAAACAATTTGTCGGCTTTTACATGGCAAGGCACAAAAAAGTGATAGGAAAGTCTGCCGTTTTTTAAAACTGCATTAAAATCCTTGATCCACTTAACTTTGAATGGCTGACCATCGATTTTAACGAAGATAAAATAATCGTTTCCAGCGATATGTGAGAACGCTTTTTCTTTCACCACAGCAACTTCGGCAGGTTCCAGTGTGCTGTTTCGGTTTTGATCGTAATCCGTAGCGATCATGCTACTGAACATCTCATCGAAATTCCACTCGACCCAAAATCCTGCCAGACCTTTATTGTCAAACACGATGTTCAATCGCTGGACAATAAAAACATGCGGATGGGCAATCACATCGGAGCCCATGCACAACACATTCAAAAAAAGAATCAGACATAATACCTGCTTTCCGACACGAATCATGTGCATTTGACCATCAGTAATTCTATTTTTGGGAAACATTTTTGAAAAAAGTTTTTTCCCTAATCTATTGAAGAATGCAATATATGAAATTCGAGTATATATCGTAATGCCTTATGCCACATCGGCTCAGCGCCTTGTTCGCTGAAAGCGATTTGTTTTTTACCAAAATGCTTTTGAAACAACTCATGATATTTTTTATTCACCAGCGAATGACGCTAATCATCCGCGCGGCTTTTTGCGTCGGCTGAATTAGTCTTGTGTACGCCCGGCATGGGCGTGAACTTATGGGGTGACCTGTCCGCTTCGGGCGGGAAGCCCCCTGTAGGTGAATCCTGTTAATATGCTGAACACATTAACAAAAGTATTAGCCGAAGGCAAGGGCGGAATTGTGAGGTTCTACAGTAGTATATTTTCTGGTTTCTATACGTCCATGATCAGGGTCAATGGTAGTATGTGAATCAAATGAAATAGCTTTAAAATCGTTTTCTCTGGCACATTATTTAGCTTTGTTCTTGACGCAATAATAAATAATAGTTATTTCTATTTTTTTATTATATTTAACCTAAATTGATCGATTTTTTACTCGATCTGCACTAATCTTTTGCGCATCAAGAAGGATTGGTGTCATTATGTTGCGAGTTTAGTTATTATGCCGAGTATATTGTTATGCGGAGCCCACTCTTCGTGAGCCCCGCAACCTATCATATTGACATCTTTTTACTCCGCATAAGAGAACCGGCCTGCAGCGAGGCAATCAGTTTGTCGGTTGCCTTGAAACGTCCGGAGCGTAGTTTTGGCGCGACAACAGATTCAAGAGCCTCCAGCTTCACCGAAGGATCGGCGCGTGTGTACATTTCAGTCGTTTGCATGTTCGCGTGTCCAAGCCATAGAGCTACTTTTCGGAGATCTTTTGTGGCCTGCAAGGCCGTTAGCGCGCAGGTATGTCGCAGCACGTGCGGCGAAACCCGCTTCGTTGATAGAGAAGGACAACGCTTTTCGGCAGTTCGAACGTGCTTAGGAACGGGGACGAAATAACTTCCCCAACTATGCATCACAGCTTCAGGCCACCTTTGCCCGATCTCAAATCACAAAAATATCAAAATAGCCTGCTATTCTATCAACTTTTGTGATTCGAGATCGAACAAATTTGACCCAAATCTATGCGCCTACTTGGGGAAGTTATTTCGTCCCCGTTCCTTACGTAGAATGTATTCGAATCCAGAACGGGTCATAGGTTCGCTACGAGCGTTGAGAAACAGCTCTGGCACCAAGACCCTGCCCCTGACTGCAATCCATGCTCGCAGCGCCGATGTCGTTTCCTTCCACAAAGGCAGGCAACGTTCCCTTCGGCCCTTACCGTGGATGAAAACATTGGCGTGCGGTTGAACATTCAGATCGTCAAGTCGCAGCCCGATCAATTCGGAGACACGCAATCCTCCGGCAAAGCAGAGGTGAATCATGGCGCAATCCCGGATGCCATCTTGTTTGGTTGGATCAGGCGCATCCATGATGGCCTGCATCTCTTCAACCGTGAGGTGCCTGACTATGCGTATATCGGCTTTTTTTTCTGGAATAGCCAGAACACGTCGAATCTGCTCTAAGGCCGTTGGCACCCGATATTCCATAAAGTGCATAAACGATTTGATGGCGGCCAGTCGAGTATTCCTGGAATTCGGTCCATTTCCGCGCACAGTTTCCAGATGGTTCAGGAAGTTTACAATCAGCGATACATCGAGCTGTTCAAAATGCAATTCCGACGGTGGAATCTTAAGATAAGTACTGGCGTATTCAAAGAGGAGCTTGAAAGCATACGCATAGGACTCACAGGTGTTATCGCTGGCGCGACGTTCGACTGGCAAGCGTTGTTGCAGAAAGGAAGTGATGTGCGATGCAATCTGAGTCATGGCTGCCCTCCCGTAACAAAATTTTCGCAACGTTCTGCGATGCTTCTCATTAGATGCGGCGTTGCTTCCAGATACCAGTAGGTAGCGGAAACCTTACTATGACCGAGATAGGTAGACAGCGCCAATATATGTTCTGTGATGTGATCGCGGTCAACCGGGCAGGCTTCCAGGACTCTCATGGCGAATGTGTGACGTAACGAGTGAGGCGTGGGGCGAGGTTGCCCCGGTACACGTTGCAGACCGATATTGTCAACCACGGTCTGGAATACTGTCCTAACACTTTCAAGAAGCAATGGTTTTCTTCGCAACGAAACGAATACGTGGTCATCGAAGGGAGCATAGGGGCGGCGGTGTTCGAGATAACGTTCGAGTCCAACTCGCGCAGTTTCGTGCAGGGGTACAAGGCGAGTTTTACGAAATTTGGAATGTCGAATAACTATACCATCTGGAGTGATATCTTCAAAGCGCAGCCGGATTGCTTCAGACACACGTAGTCCCGTGCATGCCAGCATGGCAAACAGCGTACTATAGGTCTTTCGACGCAAGGAACTATAACTTGACTGAGATGCCGCTTGCACGAGACGTAGGATGTTGTCCTGGGAAAAGATGTAAGGGATGGGCCGCTGTCGATTCTCGCTGCCAAATACAGCCGGCGGCAATTCGTGGGATTGGTCCTCTGCACGGACGTACCGGGCGAGTCGTATCACTTGACCAAGCCGACGGGCGCGTTGATGGACCGATTGTGCCAGTCCGGCCCACTCAATGGCAATTTCAGAGCAAACGTGGTGTTTTCCTCTTGCATCTGAGTAGGTTGCAAAACTTTGTAAAAAATTTCCTTGGGATTTGAGTTCGAATCCGCAAGCACGGCGCACTGCCAGATATGACTCCACAGCTTGAGCTAACATAGCTGCACCTCCGGCCAGGGTTGAGCAATCTGCCGCAGAGCAGTCACATCTACTTTGGCATAGATCTGGGTAGTATTGATGGAAAGGTGGCGAAGGATGGCCGCTATATCTTGTAGCGATGCCCCTTGCCGCAACATGGAGGTCGCCGCGGAATGACGAAGGATATGGGCGGCACCGCGACTCTGACAAGTGACACCCGCTCGGCGCATCGCTTGGGAGACAATTACCGAGACGGCACAATGAGATGCGAAGGCGCGAAAAGGAGCACGAGAACGGATAAAAAGTACATCGGTGTCAGTCGGAGACCGGCCGTCTTGCAGGTAGACAACTAACGCATCTCCAATCTCCTGAGTCAGAGGCAACCGAGCCTGACGATGCCCTTTTCCTGATACTTGAATCTCCGCCCCTTTCCAATCGATATCGCTCAAACGGAGCTGGACGATATCACCCGCCCGCAATGCCAGGCGCGCAAGGAGAAGTAAAATCGCACGATCTCGCCTGCCGACTGGCGAGCTGGGATCACAGGAAGAGATGATACGCTCCACTTCTTCCGGTTGCAGATAACGTGGCAGAGAGGAAAGTCGCCAATGCGCCAGCACAGGAATGGCTTCATCAAGACCGGTAACGCACTTGCCTTCAGCGATTAGAATTCGAAGAAACATGCGAAGCGCCGTCGTACATGTCTTCGCTGCTGCCCACCCACACTGTTGACTTTTTTTCAGGATAAAATGTCGTAAGCTCTGAGCGTCAAATTTGCCTGGATCTTCTCCAAGGTATTTCAGTAAGTCCCGAATGGAGGGGCTGTAGTTATTGAGGGTAGGATCACTGGTGCCGCGCTGCTGACGCATCCACTGACAGAATTCATTGAGCAGACAAGGATTTTGAGCTGTTGGCTCAGTAACGGGGGCGATGATTTCTCCAGCATCTCGAAGATGTTTCAGGAACAAGCGTGCTCCAATAAGCAAGAGCAATCGGTTGGAGTGACCATAACCCGGACATCTGCATTGATCCAAGTGACTGTCGAAACGCTCGAGAAACTTCTCGGTCAAACTCGAGACAGGTATGCATTCTCCATCTATCCAATAAGTGAGATGTTCCGCCGCTCGGATGTATTTGCGGGCGGTTGTCTCGGCGTACCCCACTTGGTATAGCTCTTCAGCAAATCTTTCAAGTAACGGACCACATGGGCCATCGCGAAGAGCTTTAATTCGTAAAGGGCAATCGAAAATTTTTTCAAACATGACGTCCTCCTTTGATATAAATTCTAGGTTAGAAAGACGTCATTATTATGCGGAGTAGTTAGAGTTGCAAAGTGATTTTACTCCTTTGAAACAACTGCGTTAGGAACAGGGACGAAATAACTTCCCCAACTCATCTAAAAAATTGGCTTTATTTACGAGTCTCTTTTGAGAGACAGAGTTTTTATTCAAAATTCTGGAATTGTTTTCATCAAAATATCAAAAAATGCGAAAAATCGTGATTTTAAGGCAAACCTCTCCTGTATTGCTTCGGATAGAGCTCAATGTTTAATATTTTCTGAATCAAGCTTTTAGTGGAATTGCCCTATAGTTCCATTTTCCCAACTCCTCATCAAAGACTATTCGCATTGTTTCTTTAAAATTAGCAGTAACTTTTCTTCCTGTTTGATAAACACTTTTAATAATATTCGCTGTAACAGTTAAGCCTGTTTTTGTGGTTGTGGTCTCTATCAAGTCTTTGACAAGTTCATGACTTGTAAAAACAACACCCTTTAACGCTCTGGTAATATGGCAAAACAATCTATGTTCTATTGGATTCCATTTTGATGCGTATGATGGATAATGAGCAATTCTGATTTCTATTCCAATCTCATCAGCAAGCTTTTGTATATCCGCTTTAAAAAGATAATGACGATATGAATTGCTTCCTCCGGAATCACAAAGCAGTAAAATGGAACCGGCATCAGGATAGCAATGTTGTCCTTCGTTATACCACCACTGCCTTATTGAATCACATGCAAACTCACCGGTGTCTTTGCTGGTTCCAATGTTGACATAGGCTGTGTTCTTCACAACATCATAAATCCCGTGAGGAATAACAATTCCATCAGCAAGGTGAGGAAAATCATGGTCAAACACCTTTTGAACCTCTGTTGTGTAAACAGTTCCATCACGGTATAAATTTCCCAACAACTCCTTCTTTTTTGTATCAACGCTTATTATTGGATTGCCGGCAGCCTGATACTCAGCTCTCAATCTTGCGATAATCTCGAACTGCTCGTTGCGGTATTTACAGGTTCCTATACCAATCACCTTTTGGGCTTTACGTTTCACATAGCCATGTTTTTTGAAAAGCTGTTTGACTATTTTTCTACTTACATCAATTCCTTTTTCTTTTAGCTTGTCGGCAATTTGCTGGTGGGTCAAATGTGTCCATCTAACCTTTTCATCCATTGGATCCCCAGCCGTATAAAGAAATACCACTTCCAAAAAGTTTGCATCGAGGGCAAAAATGCTCTCTAAACTCGTTTTTCTTCCACCACCTTTTCTTCTAATCCTATTTTTTTCAATCAATTCAGGCCAGTTGAGCTCCAATATTCCTCGTAATATCGTCTTTCGATCACAACCCAGA
>JAJSZW010000125.1 GCA_030262895.1 Deltaproteobacteria bacterium
GAGTCGGACCCGGAAAATTGAGTACCAAGGGGCGGCGGGCGGCTGAGCTCATTAGCCTCAAAAAAACTGTGGTCGAAAAAATACAAAAATAAACGGAACGGTAATAGGAACTAATGGAGGTTGATGTGAGAAGGCTTAAATGGATATTTTCTGTTTTGATTATATTAGGAATCATTGCTTTTTTCATGCTGCCCAGACTAAACAATTATCAAATCGACGGAGAAACGTACTTGGCAGGAATAAAAAAGCCGGTGAAAGTAATAAGAGATGAAAAGGGAATGGCTTACATTTTTGGAGAAGACTTATATGATGTAATAAAAGCGCAAGGCTATGTAACCGCTCAGGACAGGTTGTTTCAAATGCATCTGACCCGGGTTTTGATTAGAGGAAAACTGTCCGAGTTTTTCGGAGAAGAAACCAAGGAAATGGATATAATTCAACGTACGCTGGGGTTTTATAGAGCTGCGGAGAAACATGCGCGCATATTGGACAAGCATTCTCGAAAGCTTCTTCAAGCATATACCGATGGAGTCAACGAATATATAAAAAATGGAAAAGATACCCATCATCTGGAATTTGGTCTGACCGGACTTGAACCGGACCCTTGGGAACTAACCGATACCATTGCTATTATGTACTATATGGGTTGGGGATCTGCAGCAAATATACAGACAGAAATTACGTCTCAGATGCTGATCGACAAAGTCGGTTATGAAAAATTCATGACCATCTTTCCTGTCAATATAAATCCTGATGAAGTCCCTTCAACCTCAATGATTCACTCTATAGAGAGGAAAAAGTCAGTGGAGGATAATGTGCGGTTGAATTTTATTCAGGATTCCCCAACGAAAATTCTCGGATCTAGCGCTTTGGATTCCATTCAACTCGGCAGCAATAATTGGGCTGTCGGTTCGCAAAAGTCACCCGGTGGTAAGCCCATTATGGTTAATGACCCGCATCTTTCCACCAAAATACTGCCCACGTTGTTATATCCTACAGGAATGTTCACCCCTGAATTAAGAGCTGTAGGCGTGACTGTGCCTGGCATACCCTGTTTAATGATGGGCAGAAACAAATATGTCGCAGTCGGGATAACCAATGCCTATGGTGACGCCCAGGATTTATATATTGAAACAATTGATCCGAATAATCCGGCTAATTATCTGGAAGGCAAGGCGTCTATTCCATTCAAGGTGATCAAACAAACCCTGAAAATCAAAGACAAAGAGGAACCGAATGGCTTCAGAATGGAAAAATTTAACATCCGATTGACGAAACGAGGCCCTGTGATTTCGAATGTTCTGAAGGGTTTAAAAACGGAAAAACTCGTCACTGTTCGCTGGGCTCCCATGGAAAGCATGCAACCTTCCCTGGGCTTGGATTGTCTTCTGAAATCCAAATCAGTCGGAGACATAAAGAATATATTGAAAGATATGACCGCTATACATTTAAATTATGTTTTTGCTGATATACATGGTGATATAGCTTGGCAGACTACCGGAAGAATTCCTATTCGATCTAAAGGAAATGGTTCGGTTCCCTTTAAAGTAACAGATGATCGGGACAACTGGTCTGGCTGGATTCCCTATGAGGAAATGCCTCAAAACTACCAGCCGGAGAGAGGATGGGTTGGTACCGCTAATCATAAACCGGTAACCAAAGATTATCCTTACTATTACTCTTCCTGGTTTGCTCCAAGTTATCGCTATCAACGTATGACTGAGTTACTGGACCCTCCAGGGAAAAAGACAGTGGATGATCATTGGAAATTCATGAGGGATGATCTGAATGTCTTGTCCAGAGTGATTTCTCCCATTCTGGCCAAAGCTCTAATTGCCCAACCTGAGACTCGTAAAATGGGAGAAATCCTAACCCAATGGGATTTTAGAGATAAAATCGATTCTCCCGCGCCAAGTATTTTTCAGGAAACATATCGAAACTTGGCTGGACTGGTTTTTAAAGATGAACTGGGAGAAGAGATCGGCTCTTATCTGATCGGCAATAATTATTTCTGGCAGGAAAGACTGGGAATAATGATCAATGAGGGTAAATCCGAATGGTTTGACGATATTACCACTCCGGACAAGAAAGAAACCCTGACAGACCTGATACAAAAAGCTGGAATAGAAACGCTCAAGGATTTATCGGAGAGGATTGGCGATGATCCGGAAGACTGGCTTTGGGGAGAAATTCATCAAATAGAATTTCTCAACCCTATTCGAAGAAGCGGATTGGGAAAAGGCCGGCTGGGAGGAGGTTCTCATCCTATGGCAGGTTCAGGAGACACGATTTATCGTGCTCTTTTTTTATTAAATCATGAGGGCAACATCGTTAAATATTCCGCTGCTCTCAGGATGGTGGCTGACCTGAGCGATAATGAAAAAGTGTTGGCGGTTATACCAGGCGGCGTGGACGGGCGAACTTTCTCTCCTCACTTCACTGATCAAATCGAGGCATATATGAGTGGAGAAAAAATGTATTGGTGGTTCAGCGATGAAAAAATAAAAGAACATGCTGACTCGGAATTACATTTCAAGCCCCGAATGTCCCTTTAACTCCCGCACTTAAGCAGTATAACCAAATTTAGGCAGGTGAATAACAAAATTACTTCCTTCGCCAGGATTACTCTCAACTGTTACGTATCCCCCGTGAGTCTGTATTATATGTTTAACAATGGCGAGGCCCAGCCCTGTACCCCCGAGTTTACGGCTTCTGGCTTTGTCTACCCTGTAAAATCTTTCAAAAAGACGTGGAAAGTGTTCTTTTGGAATTCCGATTCCATAATCCTTAAAACTTATACAAACCTCAGTATCTGTGGTAATTACTTCAATCTGAACCAATCCACCTTCTTCACTATATTTTATTGCATTATCAAGAAGATTTACCACAGCCTGTTCAAGAAGCTGGGTGTCAATTTTAGTCGAAATATTTTCATGGCATATTAGATTGACTTTTATTTTCTTTGATTCTGCTTTTGCCTGACAGACCTGAATAGCTGTTTTAATAACGCTCCTGATATTACCTCTTTTAAGCTTTATTCTTTTACTTTTATCTTCCTGTTCAATTACTGAAAGGTGCATAAGATCTTCTATTAAAGCAACCAGGCGATTTGCATGTTTTTCGATAATATTCAAAAAACGCTTAGCTTCGTCAGAATTTTCCATTGCCCCTTGACTTAAAGTCTCGACAAAGCCTTTTATTGCTGTAAGGGGTGTTTTGATCTCATGCGAAACATTGGATACAAATTCTTTTCGCATATTTTCCAGATGTCTTAGTTGGGTAACATCGTTTAATACAGCAAGTATGCCTATAAAATTTTCACCTTCGTCAAGAAGAGAAGTGGTCTGGACATTTAGAATAATTTCTTTATCCTGATAAAGAACAACATCTCCTTCTGAATGTTCACCGCTTGAAATAGCTTTCTTGATAATTTTCTGCAGCTCAGAGTTTCTTATCACCTCCTGAATGCTTCGCTGTTCTAAATCAGAAGACCTGCTTTTAAACATACCGGCTGCCGAATGATTTATGCTGATTATTATCTCATCTATATCAACTGCAATTACACCTTCCTTCATACTTGAAAGGACAGCTTCAAGCTCATTGCGTTGTTTTATTACTGTCTTTATTCGATCATCAAGCTGGGCAGCCATTTGATTCATTGCTTCAGCCAGGCTCCTCATTTCTTCTGTATCTGAAGCCGGCATCCTATAATTTAAATCCCCGCAGGCAAATCTCTCAGCACCTTTTTTAATTTCCTCTATTGGTTTACTTATACGTTTAGAAATAAATAAGCTGACTCCGGCAGCAAAAACCGCTATAAACAAACCTCCGAAGCCTATCTGAATTTGAATGGAGCGCAGTTCATCATATATTGAGGTTACCGGTATTGAAGTACGTAAGGCAGCAATAACCTCATTATTTTTTTCCAATGGTATCGCAACATACATCATATCTTGTCGAAGTGTACTGCTGTATCTAGTAGAAGTCCCAAAATTTCCGCGCAAAGCCTCTGCTATCTCAAAACGATCAGCATGGTTGTCCATACTTTCCGGTGCTTCTTCAGAATCACCGACCACTTTCCCTGAAGGAAGTATAACAGTAATACGTGTAAATGACTGCTCGCCGACTGCTTTGCATATAAAATCGACCGACATTTCATCCAGAGGTGAAATGAAGTATTCTATCTGTTTTTCCAGTAGATGTGCCCTGGACTTCAGATCTGCAGCAGTCCGTTCAAGAAAAAACTGTCTAAAGGCACTTGAAGCGAAAAGGCTGACAGCCAAAAGGGAAATAAGTGTAATCAGCAGGTAAGATGGATATAACTGCCATAGCAGTCGTTTCTTTTTTTTCATGGATTTTCCCTGAACCTGTACCCTACCCCTCTTACAGTTTCTACGTATCTGCCGCAGGAGCCAAGTTTTTTCCGCAGTCCGACAATCTGAACATCAACAGATCTATCAGTAACCGGGTAATCATCTCCACGAACCGCATCAACGATCTGGGTGCGGGTAAACACCCATCCAGGTCTTTTAGCCAGATAGCAAAGAACTTGAAACTCAGTAAAGGTCAAATCAACAGGCTTTCCATTTGCAAGGATCTCTCGCTTGTGAGGATTAATTACAATATCGTGTACTTGAATAACCGACATATCATCATCGGTTTCCTCCTTCTTTTTCCTGCGGATAACAGCACGGACCCTAGCTATTAAAATTCTTGGACTAAAAGGCTTTGTTATGTAGTCATCAGCTCCGAGCTCCAAGCCAGTGACTATATCCGCCTCTTCTCCCTTGGCTGTTAACATAATGATTGGGATATGTAACGTCTTAGAATTATTTTTCAGAATTTTAGCAACTTCAAGTCCGTCCATTCCAGGAAGCATCAGATCCAGGACTATAAGATCCAGCTTTTCTGAGCCAGCCTTTTGAAGGCATTTCTCACCGGAAGTTGCTCTAATAACCTGATAGCCTTCTCTGGCAAGATTATATCTTACCAACTCAAGTATATCTTCTTCGTCATCTACAACAAGTATTCTTTCTTTTGCCATAGTATTTTTTCCTTTTATACCTCGGAAGGTTGCAAATTGCGTTTTTTTCGGTGAGCAATGAGCATCAAGAGCAAGGCGCGAAGACGCGTAATAGCAGGCTATTGCAAGCCTGAGCAACGCGGCTATTGGTGTTCATGGCCAGCGAAAAACCGCAATTTGTGGCCTTTCGAGGTAGAACATTATAAATTCGTGACTACTCACGTAGTCAGGCTGAAGGGGTCAGAAGAGCACGATTGCCGTACTTTAGCGGAAACATCTGATTCTTGCACCAAACATGGCTTCAAAATGCACTTTTTCCTAACAGTCTTCAGCCTTCAGCCTATCCACCTGAGTAGTTACATAAATCCATTATTTATATTAACATAAAGTTAGTATAATGTTAATTTTTTATTAAGAATACTGTTTGTATCTAAATTTGAAATTACTCAACTGTAGCAATGGGGACCTGACCGGTTTTTAGCAATAAATGGAAATGATTAGTAATAAGGATCAAGGCAAAACATATGGTTTTAGCAGTAAACTGTAAAACTATAGACTTTCCAAAGTATAACGGTAACCGACACCATGGACTGTCGTAATGATCACGGGTTTTGAGGGGACTGGCTCTATTTTTTTCCTCAATTGCGCAATATGCTGGTCAAGTGTTCGAGTGGTTCCGTAATAGTCGATCCCCCACACGGTGTTTAAAAGCTGATCCCTGCTTAATACCTCACCGGGATGAGAATGAAAATACCTGAGAAGGGAAAGCTCCCTGACCGAAATGTCAAACGATTGACTCCCTGTGCGACCTTTTAATTTAGTCGCGTCGATTTCCGCCGTGCCGAACCTGAAGAAGTCCAGTGTATCCTGTTCGGCTTTCTTTTGGGTTTTCTTTCCGCACCTTCTCAGAACGGCCTGGATTCTTGCCAGGAATTCATGAAGCCCGAACGGCTTGGTAATATAGTCGTCCGCCCCGAGCTGCAGTCCAACCACCTTATCAATCTCCTGGCCTTTGGCCGTCAGCATGATAACCGGAATCTCATCATCCATAGACCGAATTTCCCGGCAGACATCGTAGCCGCTTTTCCCGGGCATCATAATGTCGAGAAGGATTAAGTCAAAGGAGCTTGTTTTAAACAGACGTAGCGCCTGCTCTCCGTCTTCGGCTGGTGTTGCCTGATATCCCTCACTTTCAAGTGTATCCACCAGGCCCATCCGGATATTCTGGTCATCTTCTGCAATCAGGATGTGAATGGGTTTCATAAATCTCCTCATTATAACTGGTCAGGGTTTTGCAGGATTGTCTCAGTGGAGGCACATGGAACGATGACGATAAAACAACTGCCACCCCCAGGCCGGGGCTCGTACAAGATATCCCCTCCGAGATCGAGCATAATTTTCTTTGAGATACTCAGGCCCAACCCTGATCCAGGACGGATAGAGGTCAGAGAATTATCCACCCGATGAAATCTGTCAAATATCTTTTTCCGATGTGCAGGGGGGATGCCTGAACCCCGATCCATCACGCTGATCTCACAGTGTTTATCTTTTCGTTTCAAGGTAATTAGAAGTTCTCCGCCTTCAGTTACATACTTTAGCGCATTGTCAATCAGGTTCAGAAGGACCTGCTCGATGCCGTCACGGTCTAATTCCACTGAAATTATTTCGTCCGGCACCTCGTCTATCAGATTCATCCCGGCTTCACGGATGCGTAATCTATGGGCTTGCAATATAGTGCGCACATATTCGGCCAGATTAAATAACTCCTTATGATAGGTTTTTCGGCCTTGCTCCAGGCGGCTGAAGTCAAGCACATTATTGACAAGGCGGGTCAGGCGTTGGCTTTCCGCGACAATCACCTTCAGGTAACGCCTCATTTTTTCAGTGTCCTTGATCCTGCCTTCTTCCAAGAGTTCCGCATACATGCGGATACTGGTCAGGGGTGTTTTCAATTCATGGGAAACACTTGAGACAAATGATGTCTTTTGCATTGCATCGATCATGTTTCGCTGGGCCTGCCTGGTCAGCAATAATCCTCCAAGGATAATAGAAGCCAAAAAAATGACCAGAAGGAGGCTTGCCAGAATAAGAAATCCCTTTTCCGACTCAATCGGCAACATGCCGTTTGACATATAAACATTTATCTGCCAGTGCGGCAGAAAAGGCGCAAGGGATACGAACTGATCGGATGGGGTGCCCGTTTGAATCATCCCATTTCCAATTTGATGCAAAATTTCGCCCTTACCGTCAACAATTGCATATACAATTCCATCGGAAACCTCTTTAGGAAAATCCGCGATGATTCGGGAAAGCAACGTCATGGTTTCCAGCTCGATTCCATAAACGGCGCTGTCCGGTCTTTTCTGGAACCATCCCAGGATATGCAGCCTGTTTTCTTCAAACCATGGAATCCAGCCTCCCTCACCTACAGAAGTCACAGCCTCCACAAGTAAGTTCTTGCCTTCAGATTCATATCTCCCTTGAGCAAGATCTTTCAGGGCTTGCCTTCCGGACTTGAATTTCCGGGTCTCTTGAACCAGGCTGGAGAAATTTCTCCCCGGGAGCTCCTTGTCGGAAGATGATGAACCAAAGGCCTCATTCCGGGAAGAACCTGCCGCTTGCCATGAAATGCGGCCGGAAAAAAGGGCTTCATATCTGACTATAAAGCGGTTTTCCTCGGACGTGGCAGTTGCTCCGGCTAAAGGGTATTGAAGCCCTTTTTCCTTGTCCCATACAAAGACGTTTCGCACGAGAGGGTTTGCGTCAACCCAATCCAGCAGCGTTTTGTAGACCAAGGGATTGGGTATTGCGTTAAGGGATTCAATAAAAGCATCCTCCACTGTTTCAACGGTAGCGGATATGGCGTCTGCCATTGTACGAGCCCTGACCTTAGCTGAAGAAACAGCTTCCTGGTTGATTCTTTCCTGTTCGTGCCGGATCATATAAAAGGCTGAGATCCCGATAATACAAGTCGGCACAAAGAGAAGTATCCAATAGAGTATAATGGTCCGTTTTTTCATGGTTTTGTTGGGGCCGCCGGGACAGGTCCCTTTTCTATATTTCGGGTTTCCCGGCGACCCAATTACTTGATACTATTTCGTCCTCTGTTGGTTTTTAATCTGATAAGATTTCGTCCGAAGTTCCTTTCTGCTCTTTTGGGTCATGCCTTCGGCCTCCAACCTTTCCGCCTGCGCTTCCATCTCGGCTGCCTCGTCGAGTACCTCCCGGTCGTCGTATTTCATCCCAAAGTCTTTAAGCTTTTCTGCGGAACTTTTCAGTGTCTGAACGGCCGATGGAATCTGGCCTTTGTCCGAAAAGCCGATGGCCCTTTCTTGTTCCAGTGCGTTTCGATTCAACTCATATTCCCTCTTCACCTCAACATTAGTAGATTTTTCAATCTTTTTAAAGTCGTCACTGAATTGAGCTCTGACAAGTCCCGATGCTGTTTCCCTTTTCAGGGTAAACGGATTGTCATAAGATACCCTTGCTTTTGCAATCTCCATTTCCTGACCGTTCTTCCCTCCGCGGAGTTGTATTTCAACAAGCGCGTATTTTTCCTGTCCCCCGTAAAGTTGATTCATGGAAAGTTCAACACTCCTTCCCTTAATTCTTCCGTCCCTTCCGATTATCTTTACGGGAGTTATACCTTCGGGACACTCGATTATGACATGAACCTTTTTTGCCACAACGTTTAAAACATCCCCAAGCTCGGCAGCAAAAATTCGAGGAAGATCCCGGCTGGATTCAACAAAATAAGAGTTGCCGTCACTGTTCTGGGAAAGACGCGCCATCAGGTCTTCATTGTAATCCGTGCCGACGCCCACGGTTGTAACCGAGATGGCCTCTTTGATCAGCGCAGCACCCAGTCTTCCGAGATCCTCAGGTGTGCTGGGTCCTACATTAGCGATGCCGTCCGAGAGAAGGATGATGCGGTGAACATATTCGCCCCCGATGTTTTTCCGGATCTCTGATGCACCCTGGCTTACCCCTCCAAAAAGCGCGGTATTGCCACCGGCTTGGATCTGCCGGATCTTTGCCTCAATCCACTCAGTATTATGAGCGGGTTGGGCCGGGACAATGGTCTCCACATTATGGTCGTAGATTATGACGGAAAAAATATCCTGCTTGCCAAGGCGGCGCAAGGCCTCAATGGCGGCTTTCTTTGCCTTTTCCAGTTTTTGACCGGTCATGGAGCCGGATCTGTCAAGGACAATGGCCAGGTTCACTGCAGGCCTGGAAGTAGTCTCAGCCGGCTTGAGGGCGTCAAGAGTGACTTTTACAATAATATTTTGAGTTTCGTCTGCGGGTAGAAGCCTTCGGTCGGTTTCCACCCTGCATTTTACAAGGGAATCGATGCCGGCCATGGACAAAGGGATGTCACAACAAAATAGCAAGCACAGGCAGCCCAGGAATATAAACAATATGCTGTTTAGGTTTGTCCTTTCAGTAAATTTCAGATTTTTCATTTCATCTCTCCTTTTTCAATATAAGGTTGACGTGGATAGCGGCTTTTGCCCCTATCTTTTGTCAACATGAGAACATAAATGAAAAAAGGAGTTGTCATTGAAAGGTAAAACAGTTGTAAAAAAATTGTAAAACAGAACCTGTTCATGGTGTAATTAGATTATTTCTTGATATTCATTTCAATATTTCTTCTGATTTTTGATCTTTATTCTTAAACTTCCATGTCCCCTTAAATCTTGACTAATTAACAACAAGGGTCAAACGTAGACCAATTAACCAAGCCACTCCGACGCATGTGACCGACATTTTCATTTCAGCCGCCTTTCTTGCCGAACGGGTTGCGTGAGTAGCGCCTTAAAATGGACTGAATATGCTTAACAAATAGTATTGCTTGCCGTAAACCCTTGAGCAGCGGTGATCTGGGCGCCTACTCAACGCAATTGTTAAATTAACAAAAGTAACATCAGTAAATCATATATTTTAACCCAGGAATAGGAGGTTTTTTACAAGGACCTTTTCTATTTACTCTGTCTATTTGGGCTTTAATAAATTCCTTTAATTCAACTGAATCAATAAGTGAGTCTTTTAAAGCTAAATTATATGAATCTATTGCATTAGATCGCATATTCAATTTCTCATATGCATTACCTAACCTGTAATTTGCAGTAAGATCGTAAGGTTTAATGGATGTAGCATCTTTTAAATAGGTTATTTCCTTATCATAATCTTCTTCTTTTCGTGCACTTCTCGCGATTTTTATATAAAAAAGAAATTCGAGTTCCTTATTACCTTTTATATTTTCATTTGATAATGATTCCTTATAAATATCTACACGGATGTCACCGATTACGCTTAATTCATCCAAAAATAGGATTAATAATTTTCCTCTTCCGAATAAATTTTTAATTATAGAGTTCGCTGACTTTTTAATAAGATGCTCTCTATAAAGATATTCAAACTTTCCTCTGTGAAGTCCATTAAAGTGATTGAGGATCATATACTGGTAAAATATTACAAAGAAAATTGGAAAAGTAATAATGGGTAGGAGAAAAGGTGCTATTCTTCCTATTGTTAAATAGCCAACTACAAAACCGGTTGATAGTGCCATTAAAGTATTTTTAAACCAAAATTTAATGTAAAAAGCTGAAGGTATTTTCATTTTAATTATCGAGATAGGACGGCCAGTTACTCGGCCACCCTCTCA
>JAJSZW010000126.1 GCA_030262895.1 Deltaproteobacteria bacterium
AAACAAACCCCTTATCATCTTCCTTCGTTTATTCGATCTCCATAGCACCACAAAACACAAAGCAAGCTTTTTGAGGCGTAGATCATCGAAGTAATTACTACAGTAAAGAAGATGCAGGAATACTCTGACCGCGTGCGTCGTCTTGATAAGACAATTGCGTTTGTTCCAACCATGGGATATCTTCATGAAGGGCATCTCTCTCTTATAAGGGAAGGCAGAAAGATTGGAGATTGTCTTGTAGTGAGTATTTTTGTAAACCCGGTTCAATTTGCTCCTGGAGAAGATTTTGAGAATTATCCCAGAGATCTTCAAAGAGATCTTGAGCTTGCCCGGAAAAATGGTGCGGATGTAGTGTTTACTCCGGATGACAAGGAATTATATTCAAATGGATTTCAGACATATGTAAATCTTAAAGAACTTCCAAATCATCTTTGCGGCATTTCAAGGCCAATATTTTTTTCAGGAGTCGCGACTGTTGTAACAAAATTATTTAATATTATTAAACCTCATTTTGCCATTTTCGGCCAGAAAGATTATCAGCAGCTATCTATAATCCGGCAGATGGTTTGTGATCTGAATTTCGATATTGAAATAATTGGAGCTGAAACGGTCAGGGAGCATGACGGCCTTGCCATGAGTTCAAGAAACGTTTATCTGACTTCCGAGCAGAGAAATTCAGCACTATGCCTTTACAAATCGCTGCAAAAGGCTCAAGCTCTTCTAAGTAGCGGTATAAATGATTCGAAAAAAATTATTGATTCAGCTTCGGAAATAATAAAGTCCGGGACAAATACCGAAATTGACTATATTGCTATATGTGACCCCAAAACACTTATTGATATAAAAAAAATAGAAGGGCAGGCTTTAATGGCTCTTGCCGTCAAGGTAGGAAAAACGCGTCTTATAGACAACATGATACTTATTCCATAGAAAGCTATAAAACAAAGGGGAAATTTATGAGCAAAGAACAATTCTTTTTTACTTCAGAATCTGTTACTGAAGGGCATCCTGACAAAGTTGCCGACCGCATATCGGATTCCATTCTTGATGCCATTATCGAGAAAGATAAAAATTGCAGGGTTGCATGTGAAACTCTTGTAACAACCGGCCTGGCATTTATCGCAGGTGAAATTACAACAGATTGCTATGTTGATATGCCTCAGATTGTTCGGGAAACAATTCGTGATATAGGATACCATTCTTCCAAGATGGGATTTGACTGGCAGACATGCTCGGTAATTACCAGCATAGACCATCAATCGCCCGATATCGCTCAGGGTGTAAATATAGGTGAGGGTCTGTTCAAGGATCAGGGCGCAGGAGATCAAGGGCTTATGTTTGGGTTTGCAACCGATGAAACTCCTGAATTAATGCCGATGTCCATAATATATGCTCATAAGCTATGCCGTCGTCTCGCAAAGGTTAGAAAGAGCGGTTCTCTTGATTTTCTCAGGCCTGACGGAAAATCTCAGGTCACAATTGAATATGAAAACGGTACGCCAAAACGGGTTGATGCCGTAGTGATAGCCGCACAGCACAAACCAGACATAGAATATGAAGAACTGAGAGAAGCTATTATAGAAGAGGTAATAAAAAAAGTAATCCCCAAAGAATTGAGAGATGGGGATACCAATTATTTTATAAATGCTACAGGCAAGTTTGTAATTGGCGGTCCCATGGGAGACTGTGGTCTTACGGGCAGAAAAATCATTGTTGATACTTATGGCGGTCAGGGCAGCCATGGCGGCGGATGCTTTTCAGGAAAGGATCCTTCCAAGGTTGATCGTAGCGCATCGTACATGGGCAGGCATATTGCAAAAAACGTTGTTGCGGCCGGTATAGCAAAAAAATGTGAGGTGCAGATAGCATATGCCATAGGAGTGGCGGAGCCGGTTTCTGTTATGGTAGATCTTATGGGCACGGGAGTTGTACCCAAATCCAGAGTTAAAGAAATAATTAAAGAGGTTTTTGATTTAAGGCCTGCAGCAATAATTGAATATCTTGATCTTTTGCGGCCGATTTATAAGAATACCTCGGCATATGGCCACTTCGGCCGGACTGAGCCGGAATTTACCTGGGAAAAAACAAACATGAAAGATATTATTAGAGAAAAAGCAGGGCTATAACCTAAATTGAGCGATTTTTGGCTTGATCTGCACTGATCTCTTGCGCATCAAGGATTCGCGAAAATCCTCAACATATCCACGGGTATGCCTGCGGTTTTCGCAAACCCTTATGCATCAAGATATCAGCACATTTCTTCCCCAAAAATCGCTCAACTTAGGTATAAAGGAGATAATAAGATATAATGAATTACGATATTAAGGATATTAAGCTTGCAAAGCAAGGCGCTCTTCGAATTGAATGGGCTAACCAGAGCATGCCTGTTCTGAACCGCATAAAAGAAAGGTTTGCAAAGGAAAAGCCATTAAAAGGCTTAACTCTTGCTGCCTGTCTTCATGTGACAACTGAAACAGCATCTCTTATGAAAACTTTAAAAGCAGGGGGCGCCAGGGTTTTTCTTTGCGCTTCAAATCCCCTAAGCACACAGGATGATGTGGCGGCATCTCTTGTAAAGAATGACAAAATTTCTGTTTTCGCCATAAAGGGTGAGAACAATAAGACATATTACAGTCACATTAATTCAGTCCTTGATGCCAGACCTCAGTACACAATGGATGATGGCGCCGACCTTGTTTCTATTATTCACTCAGAAAGGTCTGAGCTTTTGGACCAGGTGAAGGGGGGCACCGAGGAAACCACAACCGGAATTATTCGGCTTAAAAGCATGGCTGCAGACGGAGTCCTAAAATATCCTATTATTGCCGTGAACGATGCAAAAACAAAGCATTTTTTTGATAATCGTTATGGCACAGGCCAGAGCACCCTGGATGGAATCATACGCGCAACAAACCGCCTTATTGCCGGTACGAATTTCGTTATTTGTGGCTATGGATGGTGTGGAAAGGGCCTTGCGATGCGAGCAAAAGGAATGGGCGCAAATGTTATTATAACCGAAGTTGATCCCACTGCCGCTCTTGAAGCTGTAATGGATGGTTTTAGCGTGATGCCGATCAGTAAGGCAGCAAGGATAGGCGATATTTTCTGTACCGTTACCGGTAATATAAATGTTATAAGAAAAAGCCACTTTAACATTATGAAACATGGCGCTATTATAGCAAATTCCGGACATTTTAATGTTGAGCTTGATCTCGAAGGATTAAAGAGCATTACAAAGTCTTTAAGAACAATAAGGCCTTTTGTGGATGAACATACTCTTGAAAATGGCAAAATAGTAAATGTTCTTGGCGAGGGCAGGCTTATAAATCTTGCTGCTGCCGAAGGGCATCCCTCAAGTGTTATGGATATGAGCTTTGCCAACCAGGCCTTAAGTATAGAATATATGGTAAAAAGTAAAAAATCTTTTGAAAAAGATGTCTATCCGGTACCCGAAAATATAGATATGGAAATCGCCAGAGAAAAACTGGCGGCAATGGGAATTGCCATTGATAATCTGACTGCTGAACAAAAAAAATACCTGGCATCATGGACAATGGGAACTTAAAAAATCGCTTAATATAGGTAATAGTAGGGTGTGCCCATGCTTAAAGTAAAAGATATCATGACAGAAGATCTAATCACCGTCTTGCCTGAGACGGAAATTGCTCATGCCACAAAACTCCTTTTGGAAAAAGGTATCAATGGCGTCCCTGTGGTGGATGAAATGGGAAGTCTGGTGGGGATCCTTTGCCAAAGCGACCTGATCGCGCAGCAAAAAAAGCTCCCAATTCCCTCATTTTTTACCTTTCTGGATGGGTTCATTCCCTTAACTTCTATAAAGCAGCTTGAAAGAGAGGCTCAGAAGATAGCGGCTACGACCGTTGCCCATGCCATGACTCCAAATCCTGTCACAGTTCGGTCCGAGACAAGTGTTGAAGAGGTGGCCGCCCTGATGGTGGGTAAGAATTTCCATACCCTTCCTGTGGTGGATGAAGGGAAGCTGGTGGGGATCGTAGGAAAGAAGGATGTGCTGAAAACGCTTATGCCCGGTTAAGATGCCTGACATAATTCTTAATAACAGTTGGGAGGAACAACATGATACATCAAAGTGTGATTACTGATTTTTGTCAAAAGCAATATATGCCTGAAATCGATCCATTGGCCTGCATTCACCCCGTTGCGACAGTTATCGGACGTGTTTCGGTGGGCAAGCGGGTTATGGTTTCGCCCTTTGCATCGGTGCGGGGCGATGAGGGACAGCCGATCTTTGTCGGAGACGAAGCGAACGTGCAGGAAGGGGTGATCATCCATGCACTTGAAACAGAGCACAATGGCCATCCGATTGAAAAAAACCAGGTTGAAGTTGAGGGAAAAAAGTTCGCTGTTTACGTAGGTAAAAGAGTCTCTCTGGCTCATCAGGTTCAGATTCACGGCCCTGCGTGCATAGGGGATGATACGTTTGTCGGCATGAAAACGCTCGTCTTTAAAGGAAAGGTAGGAAAAAACTGTGTAATCGAACCCGGATGCATCATCATGGGGGTCAGTGTCGCAGATGGACACTATGTGCCGACAGGAACCGTGTTGAATGACCAGGATGCCGCTGATAACCTCCCTGTGATTACTGATGACTACCCCTTCAAGGATCTGAACAAGGGTGTTGTGCATGTCAATACCAGTCTTGCGGACGGATATAACAAGATTAATTTGCCGCAGATGATAACACCCTGAAAGGCAGGGTCAACTTTATTGATATATATTTGATGGCTTGGATTACGGCTTGTTGATCAGGTGAAGTTGTCTGGATAGATAGAGGCGCAGCTTAATCTTATTGATTTTTTGGTACGCCCGGCTGGATTTGAACCAGCGGCTTCCAGCTCCGGAGGCTGGCGCTCTATCCCCTGAGCTACGGGCGCACAAATTCTCAACCAAATAATATATTTACGTTTATAAGTCAAGAATGTTGACAATTACGTAGCAATTTAGCCTTTTGAAAAAGAGTCCGACAGGATAACAGGATAACAGGATAGACAAGATTTTATTTAAAAAGCAAAATCTGTCGCGGCAGGAATGCAGGTTTCCCTGCACCGAAGTGGTGAAGGGCTCTCGAAGCATCTATTCGTGATTTTTTAGGCATGCAAACCAAATAGCACCCAACTATCCCCCTATACTGCGATAGGAGTGAGAGTAAAAATGCGAGCAAGTCGCGCTGCACTCTTAACGTCACCCTGCCGCAATGCATTGCGAATATCATCCAGCTTGTATGCATCATCAAGAGATAAATAAGGGGACCATCCTTTATTCATATCGATCAATTCGACATCAACCTCGGCAACATATTGTCCCTCGTACACGAGCTTTGTACGTCGTCTTTTTTTCACTATATCCTCCTCAGAAAATCTGCTGTCCACAGATCGGCATCAGGCCTGTAAGCAGTAACCAAAACGGCTGGTGAAGAAGCGCCCTTGGGAATTCCCCAAACCACGTGTATCGGGTTGTCAAAACGATCTTTCAGCAATACCAATACACATGGACCTTTCGAATAGTCAGGATAATCTTCTATAACTAATGCATCCGAAACTCCTGCCATGATATCCCTGACGAAAATATTGTCTTCCGCAAGCTCATCATAACCATGATCGGATATCATAATTTCCTTATGTTCAATAAGTCTCAGAACTCTCTCGAATGTCTCATTCATATTTTATATAATACAATAATCAGGGACTATTTGGCAATAATATTCACTTTCCCACAGTAGTCTTATGACGGAGAACACTAAAATAACCTGCTGGAAAATGCGCAGCATTTTACAGCCAGGTTCATTGACTGGTTATATTTTTCAATCTATAAGTTTTTTTATCTTTAGTAATAAGATTAAATTCTGTAACATATTCTTTCTTTGGAAACAAAGCAGCAATTAATGCCTCCCAATAGAATAAGTGTATTATTGTTTCATCATTGCTTTGATATATCCTGTCAACACCGCTATAATCATAGTATTTCCACAGTTTGTGAATTTCGCCATTATGAAAATCTATAAATACATGACTTTCGGCCATTCGCAAACTATTTTGATTTAACTTAGGATAAGGGCTTTTCTAAAGAAAACTCCATCTGTTTACCTTGGGGACCAATGATATGCAAGGCATTTATCTTTTTTATTGCCCCTGAGAGTTTCTCCATCATCAACTTGTCTTTTTTGTTGTAATCCAGAATTATCTTGCGGATAGTATCGGTTTCTTTGATTGTTGCGGGAAGGTGAATGATCTTGTGCAGAAAATTCGTCATGCTTGTTGGCTGCCCTCCCAAGAAATGCTTGATGAAGTACGCATACAGATTTGCCAGACTCACTCGATGGAAGGTTACTATCTGATCAAGCTCAACATCGACTTTATAGACTGTTTCTTTTCCCTGCAAGCGAAGCCATTCACGTCTGTGCTTTCTCAGGAGTCGAAAATGATCAAGATGCTTTTTTTCAATTTTCTTGATTTCTCTCTCGTGCCTTTGAATTTGTTTGCCATACGATTCAAGTTGCTCCCTTAGCCTTTCAGGCAGCTTCCGCTTACCATGGATAATTTCGCTTTGATTCCGAAGGCGACGTTCCTTTGGGATAAGCTTCGCTATTGACTCCTCATGGACTCCTATATCTTCCAATGGTTTCTTAAGAGTCTCTGTTAATCTGTTGATCATTTTTGCTACATGGCCTTGTCGTTGTGCAACCTTCTCGTCTTCGACCTTCTGTTTCCCATATCCTGCAACTCTATGCAAAGAGATTGCAGATTTCATTGATTTGAATTGCAGCTCTTGTGCCGGCCACCGATCAAAGTACGATCGCACAATCTCACTGGGTCCCGTTGTTTCCACAGGAAGACTGGTGAGCAACACTGTCATCTTGCCATTATCCCAATCTATCTTTATTGCACGTGTTCTTATCAGATATCCTTTTTCCTGGGAATTTTCGAGTTCTATAACAACCTCTCGTAAAGTTGCTTTCCCATACCGGTAGCGCTTAGGTCGCCCTATCCTGTTAATTTTCCGGTCTTTCCACTGATTGTCGTCTAAAGGGGTAATGTAATGATACTTGTCTTGAGATGCAAAGGCACGCAGAGTCTTTACACTGTTACTGGCTCCATCCATAACCAGCACGCGGGTAACAGACGTCCTGGAACCTGGTACCTCTTGAATTGTCCCCTCGATTTTCTCGAACATCTCAAGAATATGCTCCCCGCAAGGACCATGACCTGAATATGTTTCAAAATAAACCGGATGACCAAAACTATCATGGATAAAGACATGTTCCAAACATCCCATTACCCGTCCAAGCATTGTAACTTTATTCTGCTTCACACGCCTTGAGCTCCAAACAGCTTTTGTGTTACCGTCGATGTAGTAACACAGAAGTGTTCGGTGGCTGATGTCCTTCATCTCAGGCCCCCAGCATTTGGCCCAAAATGTTACTATATTTTGAAGAAAATTCGTTGACACGCCCAGATACTTTAGTTCATTCAGATATTTTGTCAAAGAGCTCTGCCTGTAATTAAATCCAGCAAAGTGCTTTAGCTCTTGACCTAGTGCTGAATCTACCGTTCGGATGCCGCCATTCATCGTTATTACTGGAAGAGACAGAATCGCTAAGCTTTTGCGCTCGATAGTCCCTATATCATCGCGAATTACATTCATCGATTTCCAATTCTTCTGACGCCGTTTTTCCGTAATCGATTCAAATCGGCTCTTTCTGACATCTTCACGCTGATTGTATTCCGCTGTAAATCTTCCAAACTTATCGCGTCCTTCTTTGTCAAAATAACTCTCGGCGCACCTGAAAGCCTTCGCTTTCCTAAGCGATTTAACAGTATTCTTTATGGTATGCGCTGTCATCTGTGGCCATCCAAGATGATACGACAGAGCCACTATCAACTCAAAGCCTCCACACGAATTATACTTTGCCTTCTGCTCATACTTTCTCCGCCTTCCTCTTGCGCGTTTCCGCCTATCAGGATTCAGCCTTTGAAGGAGCCTCGTTATACCCGACGGAGTCAACGTAACGCCATATCTCTTGTTAAGCGCTTCCTGTATCCATTGTAAACTTACTTCCGGATTACTCTCAACGCATCCCGCAATGAAGGCCTCACTTTCAACAGTGAGCTTTCTGTTGCCTCCCGCACTCCTTTTGTCACACAGGCCTGATTCTCCGAATTCCTTCAATCTCTTCTTGTAAAGATAGTATTGTGAATGGCTAAACGGAACTTCGTATTTTTCGAAGAATTCTGTTATTGTAAGTCCTGATTTTTCTATTGTACTTAGCCAGGCTATGATGCTTTTTGTGCGGCCTTCGCCCTTATCGACAACAATCTTCATCTCACGGTTGCACATGGCTTCGTTCAACATACTAACCATATACACCACATCCTAAATAAAGTCAAATATTATTTGGATGGCCGAAAGTCATGAAATAATGTCATTCCATCATCGCCTAAATTTATAGTAGCTATTAATTTATTATTATTAAAAATATTTATCGGTTCAGTTGGAATCATCTTGTTTTCTATTTTTTCATAAATCATTTTATTATCTTTCATTTTTTCCACGTATTCGTTTTTAGGAACAGAAGTACATGATGATATAAATAGGGAAATTAAGACAATAATGAAATATTTTTTCATTTTAATATAACCCATTCACCGGCCCGAAACGGCGTAGCCGTTGAGGGTCGGGTGGAATGAAAGGTTATGTGCCTTTAAATTATATCTATTTGAGCAGATCAATCACTCAATCGCACTTTTTCTGAATATGATAAAGTTACGAAATAGCCCACCAATTATCAGAACAATAGGAAACATAGAAAGCGATCCAAGAACAGCTAATATTGGCCACCATGCACGATCAATAGATTGGCCTGTAGTGAAGTAGGTGTAAAGGCAAACCATGAGGCACACAATTAATGATATAGTGAAAATTATAAAATTATATATGGTGCTGGTTCGTTTATCAATATGCTTTGGGGTACTTTTAAAATATATTCGTAGCGTGATAATAATTAGAGGGACAAGTATAATTAATGCTAAGATCATCTTATATTATTCCTACGGGATAGCTTCTTAATGGCTAAGGCTTGCAATTCATTCAAACAGGAGGAAAAAACTTTTATGAAATAGTTAATTTTTTGAAGCCTGTTACAGGTTAAGGCATTTCCACGCCTTGAAAAAAGTGCGCTTCTTGAAAGCGCGCTTCCCACCCTTGTTCAAAAAAAGATATTTTCTTATAGAGATACACCGGGCTTGTCCAACAACCAGATAAGATCGTGGTTCGCTTCGCTCTCACGATCTATCCTTATTCGTTAGAGCCCCCTATGAAACATCTTTTCGATTTACTTCAGTTTGCCTCGAAAAAATCGGTATATTGTATATTTGTGGGGCACTCTGCGTTGAATTTAAGATACTGCAATCCTTTTCTGTAGGCTTAGCATAGAATTTTGAAACGCTCTTCGAAATCCTCTTTCGACCCTTTGTAACTAGAAGTTTGAACTCATATACTTGTGGACGCCATTCTATATGCTCTTCAGCTTGGAACTCCACGTTACGTTCTACGCAAGCGAAACCTGGTACTGGAATTGGAGCGGAAGTTCTTTCTGGAAACCTACCTTTTGGAGATTGTTCCTTCCAGAACAATCCACACTTGTATATGTGCGTTTGTTTCGTGTCGACGATACACATATGAAGTTTGAGCGAAGTTACTACACCAGGCTTCTTGGCCAAATTAACAAAAACTAATGGCAGATGAATCTTTGATTTATCTTTTGCAATATGACTTACTACAATGCCGATGTGATCAAGATAAGAAGCAACTATCTTAGAAGGCCGGTATGCGGACCACATACCAGTTAAACCACCCAAGAATCCAACAATACCTCCTATTAAAAGTACCCAATCTTTTACGGTATCAGGCCACCATTGGGACGATTCAACATGCTCTTTTGCCGTGTCATGTGCAGCGATAGAAATAGTAAGAGTAACATCCTTGTCGGCAGAATGTGATATGGGTTCATTAGTTGCTAAACAGGAAACCACAAAGATTATAACCAAAGGGGTTGCGATGCTCAGTTTCTTGATAGCCGATATTATATTTATGACAATTTTCATGTAATATACATATCTAAGAGCAGAGCTCTAACTGGCTGAGAGATGAGCCGCAGTCGGTTGGGGGCGGAAATTGCATCAGGCGAAGCCTGAATGCAATTTTCCGTGCCAACCGACCGAGCAGAGCGAAGCCCGAAGTGGGTCGGCTCGATTGAGCTTGATAGGCGGAGCGTGAGCGGAGCATATGAAACTCAATCGGATCATCTCGCGGCCAGATAAGCGGACGAGCGAAGCGAGAGTGAGCGCCAGCGAGCGGTCCGCTTATCAGTGTTGATAAATGTAAAATTTTTCCATGATATAGGACTATATATCTGGAAAATATTTCCACGTATCCGTATATTAAGTTCAACTAAGGTAAATATTTCTCTTGAATTTTTTAACTCTTTTATCTGTTATTAAATTTTATATATTAACAATATAATATAATGAAAAATATGGAAATCAAGATGAAATTTAAACCGAATCCGGAATATCGTTTAATGGATCAA
>JAJSZW010000127.1 GCA_030262895.1 Deltaproteobacteria bacterium
AAAGTCACCGTGGGTATTTCCATCGTTTGGGCAGCTCGAAACGTGAAATGAAACCGGACTATCTTGCTCGTCTGTTTCAACAACGTAGTCAGGCACGACTGATTCGATTTGAGGAACAGTTGGTTCCTCAATCAAGCATGAATGATCTGTCCGAAGATTTTTGGCGGAGATTCACAACACGGTCCAGGGAACCTTCAGAAGTCGTTTTACTAAAACGAAACCTGTTGTCGAAAGAGGAAAGCGGTGTTGTTCGTGCATCTGTAGCTGGCATACTGTTTTGCTGTGAACATCCGGAGCGATTCCTGCCCAATGCTTTTATCGAAGCTGTGCGCTATCGAGGCACAAGGCAAGACTCCAATTACCAGACTGATGCCCAAAGAATTCGAGGGCCTCTGGATCAACAGATCAAACAGGCAATGGCATTTTTGAAGAAAAATCAGACGGTAAAAGCAACAAAGGAACCGCATCGTGTTGAAATGCCTCAATTCAGCGAAAAAGCTGTTTTTGAAGCTGTTGTAAATGCCGTGGCCCATCGCGACTACTCTGTGTCAGGGTCCAAAATCCGCTTCTTCATGTTTGATGACCGGTTGGAAATCTATTCACCAGGAGCACTACCGAATACTGTTACCGTTGAAAGCATAGCCTTACGTCAGGCTACCCGGAACGAACTTATCACAAGCTTGCTTGCCGAGAGCCCCGTAGCAGAAACGATTGGCGATGTGGGGCGAAGCTTTTATATGGAAAAGCGCGGAGATGGCGTCCCGATAATCCTGAACGAAAGCACAAAACTTTCCGGCAAAACGCCGGTTTATCAGCTCATCGACGAATCCGAACTATTACTGACGATTTATGCCGCTAAAAATGCGTAAAAATATTTTTATGTCTAAAAACCTTGATTACGGTAATCGACAGGATTCGCAAACGCTTTGTGCTTGGTGTCTCGGATATCTTTTTGGCAACCCTATAGATTTATGTTTTTAGTAGCCCTTTGACATCTTCGATTATCATATAAAAAGAGGGTACCAGGATCAGGGTAATCAAGGTGGCAAACACGACGCCAAACCCCAGAGACAGGGCCATAGGGATTAGAAACCTTGCCTGGCGTGAGGTTTCGAAAATCATGGGCGCCAGCCCTCCGAATGTGGTTAATGTGGTCAGAATGATTGGTCGAAAACGGTGTAATCCCGAGGCGTGCATGGCTTCCAGAGGGGTCATGCCGGTCCGGCGCCTGCGGTTGGCAAAGTCGATTAGCACCAGAGAATCGTTTACCACTACACCGGACAGGGCTACAACGCCGAACATGCTCAAAATACTCAGGCTGTAGCCCATGATCAGGTGGCCGATAAGTGCGCCCACGATACCAAAAGGTATTGCGATCATGATAATTAAAGGTTGTATGTAGCTGTTTAATGGGATTGCCAGCATGGCGTAGATAACTATCATAGCCATGAGAAGTCCTCTGAAAAGGCTTTGCATGCTCTCTTTCTGATCAGCCTGCCTGCCCTCGAAACTGTGAGCCAGACCCGGATATTTTTGCTGAAGTTCCGGAAGGATTTCAGCCTTTATTGAATTAAGTATCTGTCCGGCCTGGCTCCTGGGAGTTACATCGGCTGTTACAGTTACGATCCTTTGGCCGTTTCGGCGGTTGATGTCGGTATAAGATCTGCCACGGCTGATATATACCGCATCCCGAAGGAGAATTTCGGTCCCTTTTGGTGTTTGCAACACCATTTCTTCCAGGCTGTATTCGGAGATACGTTCTTGTCTTGGCAACCTCACCAAAACCTTGACTTCATTTCGACCCCGTTGTTGCCTGAGGGCTTCGGCGCCATAAAACGCATGACGAACCTGCCTGGCCACTTCGCGGGCTTCCAGGCCAAGGCTTCGAGCCTCGGGCTTTATTTTAAAATCGATCTGCTGCTTGCCAGGTGAAAATCCATCATCAATGTCTTTTGTATTTGGATAAAAACTCAGGGCTTCGGCCATATCTGCGCTAGCTCTTTCAAGAAGATCCATTTTCTGGTGACTGAGCTCCACAGACATGGCTGCGCCTCTTCCAGGACCGCCGGCATCGGATTCAAATTTGATATATTCCAGTCCTGGAATAACGCCCACCTGCTCCCTCCATCGTCTGGTAACATCAGCCGTGGAAAGGGGACGGACATCAGGGGGGGTGAGATAGGCGCGTATTTCTATCGTGTTATCATGAATGCTGGAAAAAATGCCTTCCACCAGCTCTTTATCGCCATTTTTTGAAGTTACCTCCTGGGCTGCCTGTATCAGTTTTTTTTCAACCTGCCGGGCTTTTTCAAAGGCTGTGCCAAAAGGAAGAACTGCGGTCACCTTTGCATAATCGGATTCGATTTTTGGAAAAAGTTCAAAACCCATGCGTCCGCTTTTAATATAGCCGATGGTTACAAGAATTATTGCGATTCCTGTTGCCATGGTCAAATAGCGCCATTGAATGGTTGCTTTTAGAAAGGGCCCGTAACGCTGGTTGACAAATTTCAGAAAAGCACGTCCAAAACTCTGTTGCGCACGAAATATCCAGCCAAACAACCCTGATGGAGCATCTGTTCGTTTGCGTCCTATGTGGGCCGGAAGGATGAAAAAACTTTCAATAAGAGAGATGGCAAAAACGCTGATAACCACCACAGGAATTTGCTTAAATATTTTACCCATAAACCCGGGCACAAAAAACATGGGAACGAAAGCCACCATGTTGGTAAGGATAGCAAAGGTAATCGGCATGGTAATTTCTCTGGCACCTGTAACTGACGCCTTAAACCAGGTCTTTCCCTGCTGTTGGTGATAGTAAATGTTTTCACCTACGATGATGGCATCATCGACAACAATCCCAAGGGTAACTATAAAGGCAAACATGGAGATCATGTTTATACTTACATAGGAGATGTTTAAAAGGAAAAGGGAGCCCAGAAAAGATACCGGTATTCCAAGACTAACCCAAAAGGCAAGGCGGGGTTCTAAAAAAAGAGCCAGCAGTATAAATACCAGGGCAAGTCCAATTAAGCCGTTTTTCATTAAAAGTCCCAGCCGCTGACGATAGACATTCGAACGGTCATTTCTAAGGTCAACACTAAGTCCCTGTGGAAGAGCCACATTGACCTCTTCCACCACTTGTCTTACTGCGTCGGAGACAGATATGGGGGTCTGGTCTCCAACCCTGTAAACATCGAGCATCACAGCCGGCTTTCCGTTATAACTTGAGGATACTGTGGTTTCCTCAAAGCCGTCTTTAATTATGGCGATATCATCAAGCAAAATCTGTGAGCCGTCACTTGCCGTAATAATGGGAATTTGGGCGAATTCCGGCCCGAAATCTCTTCGTTCCTTCATGCGAACCAGGATATCTCCGGATGGTGTTCTGATTGCGCCGCCCGGAAGTTCTATTGAAGCTCTCCTTATGCGCTGGGCTACATCCTCGAGGGTGAGCGAATATGAGCGAAGGGTATTCTGGGGGATTTCTACGTCAATTTCATAGTTTCTTGCGGAGATGACTTCTACCTGGGTGATATCCTGGTCCTGGAGAAGCCGGTCCCGGATATATTCTGCGTATTCTCGAAGGACCCGTTCGCTCTGATCTCCGTAAAGAGCCAGGGAGACTACGTATCGCTTTCTGGAGACGATAGCTATCGTAGGTTCTTCAATATCTTCGGGAAAGGATACTATGCGGTCCATCTCGTTCCGGATATCCTGGGCGAGCTTTTGAAGGTTTTCGCCCTCAATCATATCGATAGTAACTGTGCCTAAACCTTCGCGGGCCGTGGAGCGTACCTCATCGGCCCCCTCGAGTCCATCCACCGCTTCTTCGATAGCAAGCAAAATACCCTGTTCAACTTCCTGGGGGCTTGCCCCGGGGTATGGTACTGTAATCCTGACCATGTCCATATCAAAATAGGGAAACACTTCCTTTTTGATATTGTAAGCCAGGACTATCCCGCCGATAAGCAGAACCAGCATGAGAAGGTTTGCGGCCACAGAGTGACCTGCCATCCATGCGATGGGGCCTTTGGGGGTATGTTTATTATTTAAATCCATTTTAATTATTCAGTCTATCCACCTGAGTAGTTGGCGGCTATTCCACCTGTATTGGCATGCCGTCTATGGGTGCAGGAAGATCAGATATGATCAGGCAATCACCGGGTTTTATGGCATTATCAACAAGCACTACGCCGGCATCTCTCCAGACAGGGCGTACTTCTATAATTTTAAGAGTTGAATTTTCGCCGGCAATCCATATAAAAGCGTTATCCCGGAAGGCTGTTCGTGGGATTTTATAGACGTTTTCCAGTTTTTTGCCTTCGATTTCTACACGTACATAATCGTCAATCAGAAGGGGAGGTTGGTCATTTTTTGAATTTTTTAACCCCAAGGGATCTTCAACCTCGATAAGAACTCTGGCCATGCGTCCTTCGGGCGAAAGGTCTCCCAACAGCCGTATGACGGTTCCGGTGCGTTCATAGCCCTGGGCATAGATTATACGGGCTCTGGTGGCCGGATCACCCTGGCTTCGCGGTATCTGAATCCAGCTCAACCTGTCCAGTGGCACTGATGTCTGAATCCAGTAGGAATCGCTGCCGACCAGTTCAGCCAGCCGTTCCTGCGGAGTTACCTGTGAGCCGAGGTTTACCAGTCTGGATCTGACCATAGCGTTGAAGGGCGCTTTAATTTTTGTGCGCGAAAGATCCAGATAAGCCTTTTCAAGCTCGGCTTTGGCTGCATTAAGTTCGGCTTTAGCCTTTTCAAGGTGTGGTTTTCGCAGGGCCAGCTCTACCTCTCTATCATCGGCATTCTTGTCTCCATTTAGCAATTCCCACTCTCGCTTTGCCACTTCCTGCCTTCCAAGTTCAAGCTTCAGGGAATAATTTGCATCGGCCAGGGCTTTTTCTTTTTGTATCAGAGCCAGCTTGTAATCTTCAGGGTCAATCTGAAGCACAAGAGTCCCGGCTTCCAGCAGACCTCCTTCAATAAACTCAGGGCTGATATCTATAATTTTTCCGGTTACACGAGGTTTTAACTCAACTTCTCTTGCAGGTACAACCGTTCCCATAGCATTTAACATTACTATGTGGTTTGCCGGAAAAAGCGGCTTTACCTGGACAACAGGGGCCAGTTTTACCGGAGGTTGCCTTTTACTTTTAGGGCCGGTATTTTTTAGATAAAAGGCTGCGGCAACTCCCGCTACAATGATAATTGCGGGTAAAACAATTTTTAATATCCGCTTTTTCCTGACTGATGAGGCTTTAGTGTTATCCGTTAAATTTTTATTTTGCTCTTTTTCTTGCATATTTCGTTTAGCTCAATTTAGGTGTAAAGATTAAGTCTTCAGTCCATGTACCACCAAGAGAGCGGTATAGACTTATGCGATTTGTCAAAAGAGTCGCCCGTTGAGCGATTAGATCACGTTCCAGATCCTGCACGGATAAAAGTTGTGTGAGCACTGGAAGATAGTCGTTGAGTCCATTGCGATAGCGAAGAGTTGCCTGGTCTAAAGCTTTTCGAGCTGTCTGGATTACCTGTTTTAGTTCCAATATGTGCTCTTTTTGCCTGGCTTCAGTAACAAGCGCATCTTCAACTTCCCTTATGGCCGTCAGGATGGTTTGCCGATAAGCTGCAAGGTTTTCATCTTTCATGGCCATGGTTCGATCAACTTCGGCGGCACGCCGGTTCCCGTCGAAAACAGGCGCAGTTAAGTTTGCAGCAAGACTGAGCAGCCAGTTGTCGAGAAGAAGGTCAAGATGCTCATTTTCGAAGATAGCCCTGGCTGAGAGGGTAAGAGACGGAAGCCTGTCTGCCCGTGCGGCTGATACATTCCATCCGGCGGACTGAAGCCTTAACTGTGCGGCTTTAATATCCGGGCGGTTTTCCAGAAGGTCTGCCGGTATTCCTGTGGACGGCATTGGCGCCAGTTTCGGCAAGTCAGGCCTTGAAATCACCAGCGGACTTCGAGGGGCTTTTCCAAGAAGTACTGACAATTCGTTCATGAGTTTACTCTCCTGGGCTTCCACCAGTGGTATTTGCGCCCGGACCTGGTCAATCACCTGCTGTTGCTGATAGACGTCTAATGCCGAAACCATGGCATGCCTGAACCTGAGTTCGATAAGCTCCAAAAAAGTCCGGTTGGTTTTTAGCTGTTCGTTTAAGAGATGTTTCTGCGTCCGCTGGGCAATGATCTGAAGCCAACGGTTGGTTACCTCGGCCGCCAGAGTAATAGCTGCAGCCTTAAGATCCTGTTCACTGGCCTCAGTCGAGAGAATTGCCGCCTCCTGTTCAGCCCGGACACGTCCCCAAAGATCCAGCTCATAGTTGCTGGAAACTCCCAGAGAATAGTTCTCGGATCTACTGGTTAACGCTGATCCATTTTTAGTCCTTTGTCTGAAATGTGTGGCCCCGGCCGTACCAGTCAGGTCTGGATACCGGTCTGCACCAGCCTGAACAGCCTTGGCTTTTGCCTGCATAAGCCTGGCCCATATCTGCTTTAAGTTCAAATTGTTAGAGAGAGCCTCTTCAACAATTGCATTAAGCTCTGAATCATTAAACGTTTCCCACCATTTTTGTTCCGGTGCTGCGTCGGTCGTAAACTCTGAAAATTTATCAGGAAGGCTTTCCTGCACAGAGGGAATCGGTTCAGGGTTAAACAGCCTGCATGAGACCAAACCCAGAATAGATGTTATGACTAAAATAATGAAAGGGCCTTTTAGGGACATTTTTTATATAATTTTAAGTTAATGTAAAAAACTTCAAAGATTTTAAGATTTATCACATACTTGAAAAAGTTCAAGGTGAATTTTGATAAACCCCCAAGAATTTTCATTATTGCTCACAAGTTTGCTGGAATACCGCTGTTCCCAGGCAGAACTGCACACAAAGACGAGAACCAGCATTTTTTGTTCTTGACAAATAACAGGCATGTTGCCATTATATAAACCATACAAACCAGACATATTATATGTATCAAATGGAGGGATGAGATGGCGCTTGTAAAGAAGACCATTGAACTGGATCAGGATCAGATTAACCGAATCAAGACTGCGCTGAAAGCAAAATCGGAAAAGGAAGCCATAAATGCCGTTATAAAGCAATTTGACACCGATTTTCAGCTTGCAGAGACAACCCTTAAAGACGCTGGAAGTTTTGATTTTGAGGAGGTCTAAGGGATGCAGGAGAAAGTTGTTTTTGATACGAACATTTATATTGGTGTTTTTAACCAGGGTCTTTATAGAAATGAGATCAACGGATTCAACAAGGTTATGTATCTGGTCCATCCTGTGCTCCATGAATTATGGATTGGAGCCAGGAGAAAACGAGAAGTCAATCATCTTATCAATTTTGGGGCCAAATTTATCCAATTAGGAAGACTTGTAGTCCCCTCATCTACTACACAGCTCTTGATTGGAAGGGTATGTCAGAAGCTTCGTTCTTCCGGCAGGCTTGATCCGGCAAATCCTCGTATTTACAACGACGTCTCCATTGCATTGCTTGCAAGGCAGATAGGGGCGGTAGTTGTGACGGCAAATATATCCGATTTTAAAAAGATCCATCAGGTAGTTGATTTTAAATTCAGGAAGGTGATGTGAGCTTTAGGCCTGTATTCTAATTAATCAAGGAACCATAAAAATGCGAGAACCCATAGATATATTTAATATCCACCAGAAGATAATGGATGATTACAAGCATTTTGTCAGGCTTTATAAATATTAAAGATGAAAAAATTAAAGAAGTAGTTGAAGCGGAAATCAATAAAGGAAAGTTCTGGACAGAACCTTTAATACAGTTTAACCCCTCTTATGAACAAGGCGAATCAGCTCAGTCTCTTTGTGATAAAGGGATACTGCATCCCGATCTATCTAAAATCTTTAAGAATTACGATTTCTTCAAACATCAGGTTGAAGCAATAAAAAAAGAATGTAACAGCTCAGATTTTATTGTTACTTCAGGTACCGGGTCCGGGAAATCATTAACATTTTTAGGCACAATTTTTGATTATCTTTTAAAGAATAAAACCGTCGCCGGCATCAAAGCAGTTATTGTTTATCCTATGAACGCTTTGATTAATTCACAGTTTGAGGAGATAAAGAAATATAGAGACAATTATAAAAATACAACCAACAAAGATTTCCCAATAACATTTGCAAAATACACTGGCCAGGAAGATGAAGAGGAAAGAAAGAGGATAAAGAGCGAACTCCCGGATATTATCCTTACAAATTATATGATGCTGGAGTTGATTCTGACAAGATCAAAAGAAGATATTATCCGTGAACAGGAAGTCAAAGCCGGCCTGCACGTAAAAAGAAAAAGCAAAAAGAAACAAAAAGCCGATGCATCAGAACAAATGAAGTTGTTTTAAAAAACAGGTAGTCCCTACAAAACAGTGCAGGTCAATAATTTCAATAAGTTACATATCACAGCTTCTGACAGCACGTGGCGTAAAATCAGGTGTTTACAAAGCAAGACAGGGCGATATTCCCAAACCTGCATTGCTTTGTAGGGACTACCAAAAAACACATTCAAAAATTATAAAAAAATCAACATTTACTCGTCAAGTGGTTTTAAATTTGATATTAGACGGAAACTATATACTAACTGGTTAGTCGCCAGCAGATCAAACCACTTTTGTATAATTTATTGCGTAGCTCGGGTCAAATACCCCGCCGCTTGCGGCGTTTTAAAGATCGAAGTTCCGCAAAAATACCCCGCTTGAGCGAAGCGAAAGTCGAGCCTAAGCGAGAGGGCTTGCCCCGGGGAATTTTATTTCCAAGTAGGATTTTGCAGTAAACGATCATAGATCGCGAATTACGCAATAAATTAGGATGAAGATATGAGCAACAAAAAAAAGGAATGGTACTATGGGGACGATGAGAGCGGTCAATGGATCGGCCCTATGGCTATTGAGGATCTGGACAAGTTGCATAGAGATGGAAAAGTAGATGGCTTCACTTATGTCTTAAACACCCAGATGTCTAAGCACGAAGGTCCGGAGGCGCGTGGAATACCCTATTCTAGGATTTCAAGGCTTGATGTTGAATTCAGCCCAACATTGGAAAAGATTTACACAACATTGGTAAGCAAATCAACGACGGTTTTCTCTGGACCCAACAATTGTGGGAAAACACTATTATTAAAGCAATTATTTTCCCTTGTAGGGCAAGGCGGATACCTTATCGGCTGCAACAGATTTTCACATGTCGATGTCTTGAATACTCGACAGATTGATGAACATGAGCATCGTCGCTATTACGATAATTTTATCCATAACTTATATACCTCTAAGCAGAACACCGAAAGCAATGATCTCCAGCTTCAACAAATAATTACAACTCTGAAGGATTTTCAGAGAAGAAAGCTCTTCGAAATCTGTAAGCAGCTTTTAGGAAGTGACTTTTCGTTAAAACGTACCGACCCTGAGAACTCGTTCAGTCCCTTTTATGTCGATATAGATGGAGAAAATCTGAAATATAGCAGCACTGGAACTCGCCTACTCCTCACACTCTTAGGAATTTTATTGGATGAAAGATTTACAGTTCTGCTAGTAGATGAGCCGGAGATTGGCTTGAGCCCACGTATTCAGTCAGTTTTGGCGCGCTTTCTTTACGATAAAAAACAGCGGAAAGAGTTCTGCCCTCATTTAAAACAACTTTATATTGCCACTCATTCCCATATCTTTTTAGATCGAAAGATATTATCTAATAATTATATCCTTAAAAAAGATATAGGAACGGTTTCAGTGAAAGCCGTGAAGTCCGTCAGTGATTTCCATCAACTTCAATTCGATTTGTTGGGTAACGAGCTTGAATCGATTTTCCTTCCATCAGCAATTGTTATAGTCGAAGGTGACTCTGATGGTACCTATTTAACAAAGATAGTTCAGTTATACATCCCGAACAGAAAGGTATCTATAATTCGTGCTGGGGGAGATGGAGAGGTTCAAAATAAATTAAATGTTCTAAGAGAGACGTTCGGAGACTTTGCAATGAGCCCTTACAGCGATCGCCTATTTGTCGTTCTCGATAAAAAACATAGCCTTAACAAAGAACGCATTAAAAGGCAGGGTGTGAAAGAAGAGCACATATTTGTTTGGTCTAAAAATGGAATAGAATATTTTTACCCTCAGGATTTACTTTCTTCAGCATTTTGTTGCAACTTAACAGAGCTGCAATCGGTTAATATTGAAAGCGACCCAATAGAGTACAATGGCTTACGAAAATCAAAGAAAGATTTGGCACATTTTATAGCAGCCCAGACCACCTTAAAGCACTCCTTGAGCAGTGAGCTTAATAAGCTGATTAATAGAATTCGCAACGCATGCAACTAATGTTACAAAGACTATATTATGTGTAAAAAGGGC
>JAJSZW010000128.1 GCA_030262895.1 Deltaproteobacteria bacterium
CTTGATGCAACAAGGTTTGCGAAAAGTGTAGGCATACCAATGGATATGTCGAGACTTTTCGCAAGTCCTTGATGCGCAAGAGATTGGTGCAGTTTGAGTAAAAAATCGCTCAATTTAGGTTTAACCAAATAGAAAAAATTAAAAGCATGGAGGGATAGCATGACAGAAGAGAAAGCAGCCCCTGCTAGCGGAAGTATTTTGGTTGTTGGAGGAGGGATAAGCGGGTTAACTACTGCTCTTGAAGCTGCCGAAGTTGGGTACGAGGTATTCATAGTTGAAAAAAATCCTTACTTGGGCGGAAGAGTTTCACAGTTGAACCAGTATTTCCCAAAGCTCTGTCCTCCTTCCTGTGGACTTGAGATCAATTTCAGGAGGATAAAGGACAATCCAAGAATAAAAGTCTTTACACTGGCGGAAGTAGAAAAGGTTGATGGAGCATCAGGCAACTATGATGTATCAATAAAATTAAATCCAAGATTTGTTAATGAAAATTGTGTAGCTTGCGATGAGTGCGTTGGGGTATGTCCTGTTGACAGGAATAACGAGTTCAACTTTAATATGGATAAAACAAAGGCCATATACAGACCCAATGAGATGTCTTTTCCCATGCGTTATGCGATAGATTCGTCTGTATGCAAGGGGGCGGAATGCGGTAAATGCATTGAAGCATGCAAATACAGCGCAATTGATCTCAACATGCAAGCAAAGACCATGAATCTGAAAGTTGGGGCCATAGTCTGGGCTACCGGGTGGGTTCCATATGACGCTGCCAAGATAGATAATCTCGGATTAGGAAAGTATGATAACATAGTAACCAATATGATGATGGAAAGACTTGCAGCTCCAAATGGGCCTACCAAAGGAAAGATTCTCAGGCCGTCAGATAATAAGGAACCTGAGAGCATTGCTTTTGTTCAATGTGCCGGCTCAAGAGATGAAAATCATCTCCCTTATTGTTCTTATATATGCTGCATGGCTTCTTTAAAACAGGTTACATATGTCAGGGAACGATTTCCCGATGCCAAGGTTTATATCTTTTATATAGATATAAGGACTCCTGGTTTGAAATATGAAAAATTTTACAAGAAGATAAAAGAGGATGAAAATGTCATTTTCATCAAAGGCAAGGTGGCGGAAGTCAGTGAAGATCCGGGCTCCAAAAATATCACCGTGGTTGCAGAGAATGCTGTGACTGGAGAAAAGATAAAGCAAGAGGTTGATATGGTTGTTCTGGCTACCGGTATGCAGCCGGCAACTGCAGATGCCAAGCTTCCGACTGATGACCTGCAATACAGCGAGGATGGCTTTATTGTTAATGATTTTGATAAAGGCGGTATGTTTGCTGCAGGATGTGCCAACAAGCCGGCCGATGTCGTAACATCAAATCAGAATGCTACTGGTATGGCCCTTAAGGCTATCCAAACCATGGTGAAGAGGTAGGAGGTTATTATACATGGATAAAAAATACAGTGTATATATCTGCACAGGTTGTGGAATCGGGGATGCACTTGATATAAAGGGTTTGTGTGGTGTGCCTGAAGAGGAGGGAGTCCCCGTAAAAACGCATTCCTTTCTTTGCGGGAAGGAAGGCGTTGAGGTTATAAAGAAAGATATAACAGATGAAGGCGTCAACACAATTGTTATTGGAGCATGTTCACGCAGGGTCAACTATGATATCTTCAAGTTTGACGGCTGTATAGTTGACAGGGTTAACCTCAGGGAACAGGTGGTTTGGTCACATCCAAGGTCAAAGTATCCGGTGGTAACAGAGGAACAGAAAGAAGACGGCATACATTTTGACAGCCTTCAGATGCTGGCCGAAGATTACCTTAAGATGGGAATGGTTAAGGTAGAAAAAATAGATCTGCCGGAGCCCTATCAGGTTGAGACTTTTACAAGGAAAATCCTTGTTATCGGCGGCGGTGTTGCCGGCATATCTGCGGCCTTAGATGCAGCTAAAGCAGGCTATGAGGTAACCATAGTTGAAAAAGAAGCTTCCCTTGGAGGCTACGCAGCAAAGTTACGCAAACAGCTTCCTATGGCAAACCCGTATGACGGCCTGATATCCCCGATAATTGAAGAAAAAATCAAAGAGGCTGAGGCCAATTCTAATATTACTGTTAAGACCAAGACGGTTGTTGCCCGTATTGCCGGTCAGCCGGGTGAGTTTGTAGTGACATTGAAGAAACCCGGAGAAAAAATTGAATTTGACGTTCCTTTTCCTCTGCCTGAGGAGATGAAGTTTGACGAGAGCGGTAAAGAGTTCGATGTGGAAAAACAGTTTGAACTTTACCAGGAATACAACAAGGGTAAGCTTGATATTTTACAACTTGATCCTAACGGCGAGAAATTCGGAGCAGTAATACTTGCCGCAGGATGGCGGCCATATACTCCTGAAGGCGATGAGCTTGGATATCTCGGCCTTGGTAAAATTACCGATGTCGTAACCAACCATCAGTTTGAGGAGATCGCTGCAAAAGGAAAGATTGTAAGACCGTCGGATGGAAAGGAAGCCAAATCTGTCGTGTTTATTCAAGGCCCTGGTAAGGGTGATGACAGCGACTTTGACTTTACCGGTTCTGTTACAAGTCTGGTGGCTTTAAAACAGGCAAAGTATGTGTGTGATGATTATCCGGATGGCATGGCACAGATCATTTATCAGCATATGAGGACACCTGGTCTGTGGGAAAATTTTTACAAGAGTATACAGCAGGAGGAGGGAATCTTTTTGACCAAGGGTGATGTCGTAAGTGTAGCTCAAAGCGGCGGTGGGATTGCCGTTGAGGCTGATAATACCCTTCTTGGCGAGAAGATTCAGCTTAATGCCGATATGGTTGTACTGGCGACAGGTATGGTTCCGGCTACTGCTGATGATCCAGTGGTAAATCTTGCATACAGACAAGGGCCTGGTTTTCGTGAGATAGACCTGTTTGACGGATATTGTGACTCTAATTTCATATGCTTTCCATATGAAACACAGAGAACAGGAATTTATGCTGCCGGTGGCGTTCGCCGAAGCATGACGATTGAAGAGACAGTTGAAGATGCTGCGGGCGCTGCTCTTAAAGCTATTCAGTGCATTGAATCAGTTAACAGAGGTGTTTCAGTACATCCAAGGTCAGGCGATATGACATTCCCTGACTTTTTTTTCCAGAGATGTACGCAGTGCAAGCGCTGTACAGAAGAATGTCCGTTTGGCGCGCTTGACGACGATGAAAAAGGAACGCCAAAACCGAATCCGACAAGATGCCGGCGCTGTGGTACCTGTATGGGCGCATGTCCTGAGCGTATTATAGGATTTGCTGATTACAATGTTGACAGCATTGGTTCGATGGTAAAAGCAATTGGGGTTCCTTCTGAAGATGATTACGAGGAACCGCCTTTCAGGATTCTCGGTCTGGTCTGTGAAAATGATGCATTGCCTGCATTAGACATTGCCGGCATGAACAGATTAGCGTACTCTTCACAGGTTCGTTTTATTCCGGTTCGCTGTCTTGGGTCTGTGAATGTGATCTGGATTAAAGATGCACTCGCCCAGGGTATGGACGGAGCTTTCCTGCTTGGTTGCAAGCATGGTGATGATTACCAGTGCCACTTTGTTAAAGGGAGCGAACTTGCGTCCATCAGAATGGAAAAAATCGGTGATGCTCTGGAAGCCCTCGCACTTGAAAAAGAGAGGGTGACTCAGTTTGATATTGCAATTGATGAATATGACAAGCTGCCGGAAATGATTGATAACTTTGTGAAGATGATTGTGGAGCTTGGCCCGAACCCGTTCAAAGGATTCTAAATAATTTGGCAATTCAATTGAAGGCGGGCTATTTAAACATAGCCTGTCTTCAATAATCAGTAGTCAATAGGAGGTATTAATATGGCTGATAAGTACCTGGTTGAGCCTGATGTAAATTTTGTTAAAGAAATTGTCAGGCTTGGGGGCGGTGATGTAAAAAAATGCTTCCAGTGCGCTACCTGTTCGGTAGTTTGTCCTATTTCTCCGGACAATAAACCTTTTCCAAGAAAAGAGATGATAGCTGCACAATGGGGCCTAAAGGATAAACTTGTAAGCAACCTGGACATATGGCTTTGTCATCAGTGTGGAGACTGTTCAACACAATGTCCCCGCGGTGCAAATCCAGGTGATGTGTTGGGAGCTGTTCGTTCTTATGCTATTTCTGAGTATGCAGTTCCGAAGTGGCTGGCTAAAGCAGTTAATGATCCAGGGAAACTGCCTGTTCTTTTGCTTATCCCGGTAGTTATTTTTGTGGTTCTGGGCTATATAACAGGCTTAATGAATTTTAGTCCTGGCGGAGAAGAGATCGTACATTCGAATTTCTTTTCCTCATGGCTGGTTGATCTGATTTTTGTACCGCTTACTGTCTGGGTCATAGCCGTCTTTGCCATGGGACTTAATAGATTTATAAAAGACATGCATGAGAGTGCGGTGCGTGAAGGGAAGACTGATAAAAGCAGAGTGGACCTTGCTGGTTTTCTTCAGGCACTTGTTCGCATTTTACCCACAATATTAAAACACAACAAATTTACAGAGTGCGGTGAAAACAAAGACCGCGCTACAGCACATCTTATGGTATTTTATGCATTTATAGGTCTTTTTATTGTAACAAATATCTTTTTTGTTGTTTTGTACGTTTTCCAGATACATGGTCCTTATTCACAATTAAACCCGGTTAAATGGCTTGCCAATGTTAGTGGTATAGCCCTGGTTATCGGTAGTATCCTGATGATAAAAAACCGGTTAGCCAAAACCACTCAGTCAACGAGTTATAAAGACTGGTACCTTTTAGGACTCGTTCTTGGACTTGGTTTGACTGGAATGCTTACCGAAATGACCAGGCTTGCAGGTGCTGCCAACCTTTCATATTTTATGTATTTTATACATCTTGTATTTGTATTCAACCTGTTCGCATTCCTGCCATTTTCAAAGCTGGCCCATATAGTTTACAGGACAGTTGCTATGGCGTATGCGGAGTATGCGAACAGATAAATATATAAAGCTTTTAAATATCGGCAGGTTGTAAGATAAAAAGCATATGGTTAATGTAAAAAGATAGAGATTAATTAAACTTTAATGTGGCAAATGAAAAATAAAAAAAGGAGAGAAAATTTATGTCGAAATTAGTAGCACCACATGGAGGAAAAGGCTTAGTTTGTTGCTTACTGCATGGGAAAGAGCTGGAAGCAGAGAAGGAAAAGGCAGCCACTTTGAAAACCATTCCCATTTCGGGTCGTGAGAACGGCGATCTTATTATGATGGGTATCGGCGGATTCAGCCCGTTAAACGGTTTTATGCCCAAGGCTGACTGGAAGGGTGTTTGCGAGAACTTTCTGCTGACCGACGGCACATTCTGGCCCGTACCTGTAACTTTGTCTGTTTCTAAAGAAGATGCCGACAGCATCCACGCCGGTGATGAGATTGCCCTTCAGAATGCTTCCGGAGAGATCATGGCCACAATGAAGGTCACCGAAAAATATGAGATGACCGAGGCTGATAAAAAATGGGAATGCGAAAAGGTTTACAAGGGCAAAGGTGAAGAATCCGAAGGCGATAACTTCTGGAAAATTGCTCCTGAAGATCATCCCGGCGTTATCATGGTTATGAATCAGAAAGATTATAACCTGGCCGGTCCTGTTAAGGTATTGAGTGAAGGTGATTTCCCGGAAAGGTTCCCTGGAACCTATATGACCCCAGCACAATCACGCGCTCATTTTGACGAAAGAGGTTGGAGCAAGGTCGCCGCGTTACAGCTCAGGAACCCTATGCACCGGTCTCATGAGTTCTTGGCCAAGATTGCCTGCGAAGTATGTGACGGTGTGTTCATTCACTCCCTGGTTGGATCTTTGAAACCTGGCGATATCCCGGCTGAAGTCCGCATCGAATGCATCAATAAGCTTATTGACGGTTACTTTGTTAAAGATCATATCCTTCAGGGCGGATATCCTCTTGACATGCGCTATGCCGGCCCGAGAGAAGCCCTGCTTCACGCTACCTTTCGACAGAACTACGGTGTCAATCGTATGATCATCGGTCGCGATCACGCTGGTGTTGGTGACTTCTATGGTCTGTTTGATGCACAGGATATCTTTGATGAGATTCCCAAACCGGATGATTCTGCAAAAAGACTTCTAACCGAACCATTAAAGATCGACTGGACATTTTATTGCTTCAAGTGCGACGGTATGGCATCACTCAGAACCTGCCCGCATGGCAAGGAAGATCGTGTAGTTCTTTCCGGAACCAAACTACGTAAGGCTCTTTCAGAGAGTGCGGATATTCCTGATCACTTTGGCCGCGATGAGGTCCTCGTTATTCTGCGCAAATACTATGAAGGCCTGACCGAGAAGGTTGAGATCAAGATGCAGAGTCACGCTGAGGCAACTACAATGAAATAATGGATTAATTCCATAATAATAGTATTCTTAACAAAAAAAGGAGGCAGCTAACGCTGTCTCCTTTTTTTTTACTCCTATAGACTTTCAGATAAATAATTTCACTGTGTTATCAGTCGTCGACGTATAACTAATACGCCATCCTCCTTCTGGCCTTGTGAAATTAATTATCTGAAAGTCTATATATAATGAAATTGGCGGAGAGAGAGGGATTCGAACCCTCGGTGGAGCTTTTACCCCACACTCGCTTAGCAGGCGAGCGCCTTCAGCCAGCTCGGCCATCTCTCCAAGAGACCTTGGTCTCTATTCCTGTATAATAAAACTGGCGGAGGGAGTAGGATTTGAACCCACGGAGCTTTGACACTCAACGGTTTTCAAGACCGCCGCCTTAAGCCACTCGGCCATCCCTCCACATAAAAAAATATAACTACCATTTTGCAAAATTCAGGTCAATATTTTTTATTGATAATTAACTATAGATTATTGACTTCTATGTTTTATTGTGATTTCCAAAAAAAAATTTGAAATTTGAGATAGAAATTTTTCATACCAGAGAGCTTGAGGAAAATAAATCATGAAACAAAAATATCTTATTTTGAACAACGATGACCAAAAAGAGTTGATAATCAGGGAATTCTCGGAATTAGATGATAAAGTAGTATTATTGTTGCTCGGAGAGCAAAAATATGATGTTAAATCAATTGAATCTGCCATAAAAAAAGGAAAGAAAGCACTAACTTCAACATTGAGAACCGAAAAATTATATCCTCCAGGTTTATATGCTGATAAAATAGCTGAGTCGGTTATTTCAATGTTCAAAGAAAAAAACAATCCATAGAACTTTTGTTTGATGATATTGATTTATTAATAAAAAAGAAAAGTAAGCCTGAGCCTTTTAAAGATATAGAAAAAGAATCAAATGAGATTGATGAGCTGCTTGAAGATGATTTTGAAGAAGAACCTAAATCGCTAAACTTAGGTTAAAAGGTAACTACTCAGGTGTTTAGACTGAAGACTATAGGCTGAAGGAAATAGATGATTTCTGAGCGTTATTCTCTATGTTTAGGACAAAATTTCCGGATGTTTTAAGAAAATATTGGTTTCCGGGAGTCTGTTCCCTAAAAGTCTTCAGTCTTCAGCCTAACCAACCTGAGTAGTTACGTTAAAAGGATAAATAATGAAGAAAGAGAATGAATCTGCAAATTTTTTCAGCAGACTATGGAAATTTTTTGCATCTATTAGGCTTACAGTTGTTCTTTTGCTGTCATTAGCTGCAACTTCTATAATTGGAACAGTTATTCCCCAGAATCAAAGCCCTGCGGATTACTTCCATAATTATGGAGAATTTTTTTACAATTTTTTTTCAGCTTTAAACATTTTTGATATGTACCATTCCTGGTGGTTTCAGGTTTTGCTTCTTATGCTGACTATTAATGTTATTGTTTGTTCTTTAAACAGGTTGTCTACAACATGGAAGATAGTATTTGTCAAAATCCCGCCATTTAATATTTCAAAATTCAGAAGCCTGTCTAATAAAGAAGAATTCACATCTAATCGTTCGCTGGAAAACTTAAAAAATAAGTACGAACAGGCTGCTTCTAAAAAATATGGTTATTACAGGGCAGAGCAGACAGATAAAGGATTCTGTGTTTTGGCTGAGAAGGGGCGCTGGACTCGTCTGGGGGTTTATGCTGTACATCTAAGCGTTATTCTACTTTTGCTCGGTGGACTGATAGGTTCTATCTTTGGATTTGAGGGGTTTGTCAAGATCTGTAAAGTAAAATAATTAAAAATTATATTTTTTAAGGAGGATAAAATATGGCATTACCAAATAAACCTTTGGGTGAAATTAAGGCCGTAAGGGATCCGGAAGTAGAAGAGAGAGAAGTTGATATTTTGATCGTAGGCGGTGGTATGGCTGCCTGTGGTACTGCTTTCGAGGTTAAAAAATGGACCGATGCGTCGGTTTTGCTTTGTGACAAAGCATCGCTGGAGCGCAGCGGCGCCGTTGCCCAGGGCCTTTCAGCTATTAATACTTTTATTGGTGATAACAAAATAGAAGACTATGTCCGCATGGTTCGCAACGACCTTATGGGTATTGTACGCGAAGACCTTATATATGATCTGGGCTGCCACGTTGATGATTCAGTCAATCTGTTTGAGGAATGGGGTCTTCCGATGTGGAAGAAAACAGAAGATGGAAAAAACCTGGACGGTAAAGCAGGCCTGAAGCTGGGAACAATAAAATCCGGCGCTACACCAGTTCGTACAGGTAAATGGCAGATCATGATCAACGGCGAATCTTACAAAAGAATCGTTGCTGAAGCTGCCAAGCTGGCTCTTGGTGAAGAAAATATTCTTGAGCGTGTTTTTATAGTTGAGCTTCTCCTTGATGCTAATGAGGAAAATCGTATTGCCGGCGCAGTAGGTTTTTCCGTACGTGAAAACAAAGTCTATATTATTAAGTGCAAAACCATGATGGTAGCATGCGGCGGTGCAGTTAATATCTATCAGCCACGTTCCATTGGTGAAGGTATGGGCCGTGCATGGTATCCTGTATGGAATGCCGGTTCTACATACACCATGTGCATGAAGGTTGGTGCAGAGCTTACCATGATGGAAAACCGTTTCACCCCGGCGCGTTTTAAAGATGGTTATGGACCTGTTGGCGCATGGTTCCTCCTGTTCAAGGCCAAAGCACTGAATGGTCTTGGAGAAGCCTTTGCGGGTGGTGATACTGCCAAGGCAGAGCTTGAAAAATATGCTCCATATGGAACTGCCGCCATTACACCTACCTGCCTGCGTAACCACCTGATGCTGTTTGAAATGAAAGAAGGCCGCGGCCCGATCATCATGGATACCGTTACCGCACTTGCTGCACTCGGCGAAACCATGAGCAAGAAAGAGCTGAAGCATCTTGAGTCAGAGGCATGGGAGGACTTCCTTGACATGACTTGTGGACAGGCAAATCTGTGGTGTGCGCAGAACTGCGAGCCTGAAAAGAAGAATTCCGAGCTTATGCCTACAGAGCCCTATCTGCTTGGATCACATTCAGGCTGTTGCGGTATCTGGGTATCAGGACCGGATTTTGACTGGGTTCCTGATTCATACAAGTGGGATTATAAAGGCAAAGTATATAACCGTATGACTACAGTTAATGGTCTGTTCACTGCTGGTGACGGTATCGGCGCTTCAGGTCATAAATTTTCATCCGGTGCACATGCAGAAGGTCGTCAAACTGCTAAATGCATGGCAAGATTTGTCCGTGATAATGCAGATTTTACTCCGACCCTTGCTCAGTCAACCCAGGAACTGGTTGATCTGATTTACAAACCGGTCAGAACTTATCTGGATAATTGCGAACTGACAACAGACGAAACAATTAACCCCAACTATGTCAAGCCTTCAGGCATGGCACTCCGTCTGATGAAAGCCACCAACGAATATGGCGGTGGAACTTCTACATATTATCAGCTCAGCAGCAAATCGCTTGAGATCGTAATGGATCTTCTCCAGACGATGCGTGAAGACAGTGAGAAACTGGCTGCCGGTGATGTCCATGAACTGATGAGATGCTGGGAGATCGACCATCGTATCTGGACTGTTGAGGCACATCTGCGTCACATCCAGTTCCGTAAAGAAACTCGTTATCCCGGTTTCTACTATCAGGCTGATTATCCTGGCCAGGATGATGAAAACTGGTTCTGCTTTGTTAACTCAAAGTATGATGTAAAAGCCAAGACCTGGGAAATGATCAAGAAAGATTACGTCAAGATCATTCCTGATGCATAGCAGATCG
>JAJSZW010000129.1 GCA_030262895.1 Deltaproteobacteria bacterium
ATCGATCCTTCTAGTTACAATAGATCCAGCGCCAACTATACACCCTTCTTCAATATCATCCATTATTACCGAGTTATCACCAATCCATACATCATGGCCAATCTTGATTTTTTTTATCTGGCCGCCCTGTTGACTCATAGGAATATCAATGCGCGCGTAGTTATGTTGTTTTGATCCACTTAGAAGTCTACAACCTCCTCCAATTAGCACGTTGCTCCCAATATCGCAGTGGTGAATGGTAGTTTTCATACTAATCAAGACATTGTCACCGACTGAGATGTTTTTATAATAGAAGACGACACCAAATTCAATCAAAACATTATTGCCACATGATTTTAGTGTTTTTTTATAAAACACTTCTCTAATGATTATGCCAAACAAAAAAGGAATAAGACTAAGCAACTCAGAGACCGTGAGAAAGATGTAATCTGATGACTTTGAAAGTAATATAAGTGGATAGAGAAATGGCAAAGCAAGGCTCATGCAAAGCTTCCTAAAAAAGGCTAATAATTTTGTCTGATTGAACTGTTCATAAGTAATATTTACGTAATCTTGTCCTTGTATAGTTTCTTCAGTTTTCATTTTCAACCGATCTAAAAGCTCTTGCACTCTGTATCTACAGAGTTTACCAATAATACAGCAATTTCAAGGGAATTAGAATTTCAAAATATTATCATACTCTAAGTCATTGGTATCACCAGTCTATCACCTCATATTCCCTTGATTTGTTTCAACTGCTTGGAGATTTAATTACGCTTAACCAAAGGTGCCAACTCATTAGCGAATCGATTGATACGTTGTCTCACTTCTTTCTTTGAGTGCTTTACCAGAAAAGTCATAGTCGGGCCAAATCGACCTTGGCAATCCGTTACCGCTGTTTTGATTGCTTTCAGGGCAGCATTAGCGCTTGGCAAGATCTCTGCCATTGCGAAGGCCGCTATTCTCCGCTTGGCAAAACCCCTATTCTCTAAAGCGCCAATTTGGCTAAACTGTTCGTCAAAAAGCTTTTTTAATTCCCAACTGACATTCCCAAAACATGAAGGAGTCCCGATTATAACAAGACGAGCACGAAGTATTTCGTTGCGATGCTTAATGTCTGTTGCTTTAGCGACTCGGACCACAAGTCTTTTATTACGTAATACAGAGGCCAGCTCCTTGGCAATAGTTTTGCAATTTTCTTTAAAGGGGGTCGCAGTGGTTACAACATCAACTTCTCTATGACTTCTCTGTCTGATCTTCTCGAACAGAGGACCATTGGAATAATAATCTAATGGCGTGCCACTTGAATATATAAGAAGGACGTCTGGTGACTTTGCCTGTTCTTCTTCAGCTTGGTTGACAGACACAGAAAAAGTCATAATTGTTAATAAAAAAAAAAGCACAATTAATATCTGTTTTCCATTGAATCGGCTTTTTCTCAACACTCTCATCTTTATATCCTCAACTCTGTTTGATAAAAGGCAATGCACATTCGTTTGCCCAAATCCCTCAAGAGACTCCGAATGTATAGATAATACAGCCTATCAACTTCCCTGGCGTGTTTTTTTCCGATAGGAAGTATCAACTATTTCAAAACTATATTCAAAGCGTAAATCCTTACTTTTGAAACATGACAATGACACCAAATATAATTATTCCAATTCCAAGCCAACGGTGGAAGGGAATAGTTTCACCGAATATATAGCAAGAGGCAATGGCAATAACCACATAAGATATACTGCTTGCAGGATAGGCGAGGCTAAGATCGAATTTAGTAAGAGAGAACATCCATGTTATAGCACCAACTCCGAAGATAAATATACTTAATAAAATATAACTATTTGTTAAAAGATGTATCCATGAACTTAATTTATTCAACGCATTAATATAATTGTGCCCTATTAAAATGCCCTTTTTTAACAAGATTAAGCTAGTGCAATTCAATAATATCGATATTAAAAGCAGGCAATAATATTTCAACATGAAATTGATCCCTGTAATCAGCTAACTAATTCAGACAAATACCAATCACTGTTTTCTATGATCTTCTCTATTATTTTTGTAAATTGTTGTACTAATGTGAAAAAGCTCTTCAAAATAGCGTTTATGTTGCAAAGACAGGATACCCAGACTGATTAATTGAATGGCCACCATCAGGGAAATGCCGCCGACGATAAAGGCATGCGGAGACATATTAAAAGCAGCAGCCACGGCTGCGCCGAAGCGATAGTCCACTGAACCAAATGAAGCAGGTAGGCTCTGGAAATGGACAACGATATACATGGCTACATGCATGAGGGTGTAGGTTGAGAACAGTATTAGTACTAAACCTGGAAGCATGAAAAATATAAATGGCCTAAAAATAAACCCGAAAAAAAGGTAAGACATGATGCTCTTGAAGATTCTCATGCTTGATCTTCTCTTTATGCCGTCGGTTTTCTGAAAACCCCAATCCAGGTGGCCAGGAATTTCCACGATTCGAGCACGCAGCACTTCGGCTTTGTAAATAATTTCCGCATTAATCTCCATATCCATAGCCTTCAGGTTGAGTGTGCTCAAAAACTTTCCGTCATATGCTCGAACCATGCTGGTCAACGTAGATAGATTACTCTTAGCATTGAAGGACAGGAATCGATTGGCCCATATGCTCAGTGTACGCCTCAACCAGGGAACGTTTGAGACCTTACCTCCTTTCATATAGGGAGAAGCAATGACGATCTTAGCCCTGGTTTCCTTGATCTTGGCCAACAGTTTTTCGATGTGGTCGGGTGAGTAGCTGAGGTCCAGATCCATGACCACCACATAATCGCCCTGACAATTGTTGAAGGCAAATCGGAGGGCCTGGCCCAGTCGAAAATTATACATGTGGTGCAAGACATGCACATTATCCCTGGTCATGGCGAAAGCCTCGGCCAGTTCACCAGTCTTGTCAGCACTCCCGTCGTTGACGATTATCATCTCCCAGCGGTATTCATCCTCGAGAGATGTCATATATTCACAAAGTATGCTCAGATTTTTCGTTAAAATTAGTGCTTCATTATAGGCGGAAACGACAACCGAAACGAACGATTTTCTGTGTTGTTCGAAATTTCCTATGCTTTCTGTTTTGATAGGCACTGCTTTTATATTTTTCATGATGTACCCCTAAACAAATATTTTTCCGTTTTCAACCTATAGATATTCTACACTTATATTATTCCGCTGCAGAATAGATTCGGCATGAAAGCTCATGTTGACAAGCGTAAAATGTTTTGAAAGAGCTGTCAAAACTTTTTTAAATAGTTCGATTTTTCGGCTGCTGCTTATGTTCATTCCCGGGAAAAAAGCCAATTCCGGAATCTGATCACCACTTATTAAATCGAGAGGATGTAATAGAAAACTCGGTTCTGTTTGGGTCATCCGACACAATGTTAAAGCCGTCTTAAGGTATAAAGACATGAGCTGTTGTGAGAAGCGACTTAAGTAAAGCAAATAGCTCAGGTGAAATGGTACCTTTATAATCGGCATCGTGGTTACTGGCATTTCAAGCAAGGTTTCGTTGGAATTGAGATACCAAAGATAAGGTTTTACAGGCTTTATCGCGTCCTTTAAGCTGCCGAATATCTTTTTACGCTGCTTCTTTTCTTCCTTTGTTAAATTTGATGTCCAAAAATAATACACTCTGGCCAGTGGTGCGAGATATGTCGGCAAGATAGATGCATCATAAAGATATCCGTTTTCAGCAAGAACTTCGAGAAGATTCGTACTCCAAACAAACCCTGGCCCCCGGAAACCGATGGGCTTTTGCCCGGTGACCCGATGAATGTGTTCCTCGGCATCCAAAATCTCCCCCCTTAACTGATCCTTTGGATACAGGTGAAGCCATGGTTCGTGATGAAATGAATGGTTGCCGACTTCATGTTTCCTCTCTGTTAATGCTGCCAACATATCACGATTCTTATCCAATGCCGCATCCTGGCCTACAATGAAAAAGGTGATTTTCAGTTCTAAATCATCCAGTATATCCAGGATCACGGGAACAAATATATCCAGATAAGACGGAAAGGTTTCCCATCCGGAATCCCCATGGGTTTTCATGTACGACCAAAGATTATCTAAATCTAAAGATATACTAGCGAGGGGTTTGCTCATTGGTTTTATTGGAAAGTAGCTCAACAATTTCACCTGTTTTCCTTTTCGCCAAGCGAATAACCTCGTTAACGTTCCAGGTTCCATCTACAATTTGTGCGGAATTAACTACAAAGACATGTCTTAGCGATGTACTGGTTGATGGCAATAGGTTCTTTGAGTAATTTAAGGTTATTACAGGCATGATCTTTCTAACTTTCGACATCTTAAACAACAAGAGATCTTCTTTATGCAAAGTCGGATACATGAATTCTAAAGCCTTTAGGAATTCATCTTGGATTTCCCCATCACTTTTCTGCCAAAAGGGATCGTCCTCCGTCATATAGCGGGGCAGGTACACGAGTGAATTACCACCAAAATAGTCTCTGTTGACCAGCGCTGTCATTTCAATAACGCCGGTGAATGGAATCCATTCATCAGTAATGTTCGTGTAGTAGTACCCATCCAAAGGTCTTTTCAGAATGAGTGATGCGCAAATGAGTCCCTGGTAAGAAACTTTTCGAAAACGTTCTTTTTCTGATGATAACAGTTGAGGGCAAAGTTCCGCAATTTTTGGACAGGGAACTGTCAAAATTACATCATCAAATTTCAAGGATATGCCCTCGGCTGTTTCTACCACAACATGGCTGTCATTTTGTGAGATTTTAGTCACGGTTGACTCGAGATGGGTTTCGACGCCCACGTTATTCAAATGCTTTTGAAAACGATCAAGGATAGTTGCATATCCACCATTCACGTAACCAAACATCTCCTGCTTGATCCCTGATCTTCGAGCCGCATACATTCGCGCGATGGTGGCCCAAATAAAGGATGCGCTCGTCAATCTATAATGCTCCCCTAATTTGCTTTTAAGCAAGGGCAACCATATCTTTTCAAACGTTCGCTTTCCGGAAAGCTTCTTTAACCAGTCTATGCACGAAATTTTTTCGAGTCGTTCAAAAGACTTTATCTTTGACGCATAAAAAATGGTAAATCCCAACCTAAGTTTGTCCACAAGAGTCAGAGGAGGAAAAGCAATAAATTCCATAACATTTGACATTGAATAGAGCTGCTCATCTGTAAAAAAACCAGTCTTGGTGTAGCCCCAGTTGATTTGACCCGCAAATCCTAACCTATCAAGCAATTCAATGAGATGCCCGTCTGATAGCAGAATGACATGGTAAAATTGATCCCACGTGTAATCACCGATTTCCCATGGAGATAGAAGGCCTCCAAGCTTTGAAGCTTTTTCTATTAGTGAGACACGAAAACCTTTTTCGGATAAAAAAACAGATAGGATCATTCCAAGAAGCCCGCCGCCCACGATACCAATTGATTTTTTGTTATTTTGCAATTTGACTTTCATCTTTCATCCGCTGTTTTCAATCTCTTTTCTTCGACATTCTACAATCTTTCTTATCGCATCTTCCATTGATGTTTTTGTTTCGTATCCCAGAAGATTTTGCGCTTTTGTCAAATCAGGTCTCCGTCTTAAAATATCCTTGTATTTACCAAAAATATCTTCCATTTTGATATATTTTAATTTTAATTCTTTCCCTGTAGAAGCAATTTTATGTATTAAAAGAGCTGTATCTATAATACTCATTTCCTCATCATTGCCTAAATTAAACACTTCGCCAACAGCTTTTTCATTTTCAATAGCTAAAAAAGTTCCTTCTATCAGGTCATCCACATAAGCCATGGAGCGTGTTTGCTTTCCATCACCATGTATAATGACTTCCTTATCATTTAGTATTGCATCAACAAAAATCGGTATGTGACCTCCTGACCAAGAAAAGCTTGAACGCGGACTAAATCCCCCGAAATATCTTAATATCACAACCGGCACAGAACAATCTTTATAATAGGCAAAAGCCATCTGCTCGCAGTATAATTTTGAAACGGCATAGCTCCAACGTTTTATCATACTCGGCCCCAATAACAAATCTCCATCTTCACAAAAGGGGATATCCGGAGACATGCCATAAACGTCCGAAGTCGAGGCAAAAATTACCTTGCATCCCCACATACGAGCTGCCTCAAAGATATTTTCGGTTCCATTTACATTCACTTTCAAGGTAGCCATACTGGAGTCTGATTCACTAATTTTCTTAACAGCAGCCAGATGGACAATTACATCTACGTCTTTGGAGAGAATTTTTAATGTCTCATAGTCCCCAACATCGATTCTATAAAATTTGAAATTGTCTTTTCCAAGGTTGGACCGGATATTTTCTATTTTGCCAAAGGAAAAATTATCGATCCCTATAATTTCATATTCTTTCTCAATTAGATAGTCGAGAAGATGTGAGCCAATCATTCCGGCAACACCTGTAATTAAAACTCTTTTCATACGGATATCCCCCTATTATATATTTCGGATTTTAGATTTCGGATTTATTCAGAGCGATGTAAGAATCTGGGAATGCACCCAACTGCCTAAGTCTTCTATTTCCACCTTGCGTCGGAAGCTTACTAACGCACCGAGTCGCTTTGGAATGAGCTGGAAATCAAGTTACGCAAAAGAAGGTGACTGGCTTTGCCCTCTCCATAAAGCCCGGGTTGTTCTAAGGGAAAGGAATTTATTGCTTTTTCGAAAGCATCCGCAATTTGCCGGCAGTCAGCTCCGCCTAAATGATTCCACCCAGCCTCTATCGTTTCTATCCATTCTGTCTCATCTCTTAACGTGACGCATGGCACCCTGGCAAAGTATCCCTCTTTTTGTACGCCACCGGAATCAGTCAGAATAACTCTTGCGTGAACTTCCAAAGCGATCATATCCAAATAACTTGCGGGTGAAAGTAGTCGAACGTGAGGGCTGAGCCGAACTTTGCCTTTGTGTCGTTGAAGAGCCTTTCTTGTCCTTGGATGAAGTAGTATTATGAATGGACAATCGGCGCTTGAGAGTTCTTCAAAGGCAGTGAATATATTTAATAGCCTCCGTGGATCTTCCGTATTTTCTTGCCTGTGAACCGTGGCTAAACAATAGCTCTTGGGTTTCAACTCCAGATCTGAAAGTATACCGGATTTCTGGTGTGCCAGGTTCTTATTTGCCAGAAAAGCATCGTACATTACGTCACCCACGTTGACAACCAAGGGTGAAAGCTGAAAGCTGAAAGCTAAAGGTCTATTTTCAAACAAATCTCGGTTGAGGAATTTTCCATCATTTACGATATTGGTGAAACCTTCTTTTATAAGGTTCTTCACTGCGGTGTCAGTAGGACAAAAGAGGATGCTAGAAATATGGTCGGTGAGCACTCTGTTGATTTCCTCGGGCATACGTCGATTAAAGCTTCTCAGGCCGGCCTCCACATGCGCAACAGGTATATGGAGTTTGACTGCCGCCATGGCTCCTGCAACGGTTGAGTTCGTATCTCCGTGAACCAGCACCCAATCGGGTCGCTCCTTCAGCAATACGGTTTCGATCTTAGCCAGCATGGCACCCGTCATTTGGCCATGATTTCCAGATCCAACACCCAGATTATAGCGGGGTGGAAGGATCTCCAGTTGGTCGAAAAAGACCTGGCTCATCTTATAATCATAATGTTGGCCGGTGTGCACAAGGATTTCGGTAATCTTAGGGCCGTGGTTATTGAGATTGTGCTGCTCAATGGCCCGACTTACCGGCGCAGCCTTGATGAACTGTGGGCGAGCCCCGACAATGCTAATTAGTTTCACTGGTGTTGAGTTTATTGAGTTCATTGGGTTTATTGGGTTGGTCGAGCAACTTGCATTGGTTAGGTTAGTAGGTTAGTAGATCAAATTAGCCGGTTAATTCGCGGGAAAGACTATATTGCCCTCCTTTTTATAGCTTTTTTCGCATGTCTTGCATTGAGCCCTATTGTCATTAAAGTTAAGTTTGATTCCGCATTCACACATATAGCCTACTATCCTGGCCGGACTCCCTATCATTAAGGCATAATCTGGTACGTCATTGGTCACCACCGCCCCAGCCCCTATGAAAGCATAGCTACCGATTGTACGACCGCAGACAATGGTACAATTAGCTCCCAGGGTAGCGCCTTTTTTTACGAGGGTGGAACGTAGTTCGTCCATCCGCCGGATATTGGCTCGAGGATTGTAGACATTGGTGAAGACTACGGATGGGCCGCAAAAGACCTCATCTTCCAGTATCACGCCTTTGTAAACAGAAATATTGTTTTGGATTTTGCAACCGTTGCCAACGGCAGCATCCGGACCGATAACCACGTTTTGGCCAATAGTGCAGTTTTGCCCTATCCGAGATCCGGTCAGGATATGGGAAAAATGCCAAATTCTTGTACCGGCACCAACCTCGACGTCATCATCAATATATGAGGATTCGTGGACAAAATAGCTCAAGGCTGAAGGCTCAAGGCTCAAGGGTTTTCGCGGTTTCCTTTCAGCTTTCAGCCTTGAGCTTTGACCTAACCAAATAGTTGCACCATTTTGGTTTAGGGATTCCTGGGAGGCCTGGAGGACCTGGAGAACTCTTAGACCCTCATGGCCATCGGTTTTGGGTAGGTGGTTATTCTCAATACATTCAAGGAAGTGTTTGCATTCGGCCCTTAAAGGTTCTTCCATCTGAACGGGTACTATCTCGGTTTCTGCCTTGCAGGCTTTAGGGATTCTATTTATCCATTCGATCTTATGGGGGTAAAGGAAGAGTTTTTCTCTGCTTACATCATCAAAAACCGCCATCTTTTTGTCACCAACCACTACGAGTTTCTGTTCCTTGAAGGGATGAAGCCAGGAGACAAAGATGTGGGCCTTGACTCCGCCAGGAAAATCCAGCGTAGTTAGGGTGGTATCCGGAATCTGCTGCTGCAAGTAACTGCCCCCTGTGGCATAGACGGTTTCAGGCATCTCTCCCAGCAGCATGAGGATCACCGAGATGTCATGAGGCGCAAAGCTCCAGAGAATGTTTTCCTCTGCCCTGATCTTGCCGATGTTAAGACGGTTGGAATAGAGATATTGGATTTTCCCCAGTTCTCCGGAGACAACAAGTTCTTTGAGCTTGATGACTGCGGAGTGATATTGAAGGATATGGCCCACCATCAGGATCACTTGATTTTGTTCTGCCAGTTCGACCAGATCCTGCCCTTCCTCTTCGGTCAAAGAAAGCGGTTTCTCCACGAAGACGTGCTTTCCTGCAAGAAGGCCTTTTTTCGCCAAATTATAATGGTGTTCTGCGGGGGTAGCGATGACCATCGCTTCAACCGGCGCGGCAGAACCATCCAGCAGGTTATCAAAATCTCGGTAAGCAGGAATACCTTTGTACATGTCCTTAAACTTGGCAAGCACTCGTGGATCCCTGTCACAAATCGCGCCGAGGGCACCCAAGGTGTGAAAATTGCGAACTAAATTTTTACCCCAATAGCCTGATCCAACAACTGCTACTTTAACCATAGCTGTTCCTCCGGATTGTTGAGTTTGTATTAAAAACTCTATTTGTAAGATCTCAATAAATTGAGGTAGTACTTACATACTCCTAATAGATAGTACTTGACCGAAAACCTTTGTTTTGGGTCAAAAATTCGAAATTCGAAACAATGACCAAAATACGAATGTTCCAATGACAAAAACATTGTATTCGCAATATGTTGGTTTTGGTCATTTTGTCATTTGATATTCGAATTTGTCCGTCCTGGTGCTACGTGCTCGCCTGCCCTGGTATGTACCGCACTTTACGGTTTAAGCCACTGATTGATCATAAAGCCATTTCACAATCCACAATTTTGGAGGTTATTAAATTACACCAATAAGCTCCAGCAATAAAATCGCTGCCGTTCATTCCCAAAACCATGAATCCAACTTGATCGATTCTTAGCCGATTCCATTACGTAAAGCTAAGTGTATAGACGCATCCTGAAAACAAATGTTACAAAGTAGGACTAAGAACTACCCACTCT
>JAJSZW010000130.1 GCA_030262895.1 Deltaproteobacteria bacterium
TTTCCAATATGATTCTCTTTCAATGGACATCTTCTTCGGTACTACTTTTTTTATAGTGATGAATTCCTCTATAATATCCGGATTTTTTCGTAAAATTATTAAGTCTCCCATTTGGCTTTGGATCCAAATGCTATATATGAAAAACTCACCTGCCCTTTGTATGTTTATATCTGAAATATCCATCAAACTATTTTCAGTTTTAGAGACATCGCCCAGGATGAGGAGCGCGCTGTTTGCGACTGTCTCAATCCGTTTGATGTCATAGCGGTCGAGTTTGCACGGCATTTATTTTTTGGCGCGCTCCTCATCCTGGGCGATGTCCCCGAGGTACGAGGGGACATCAAGTAATTATACGGATATGGATATCATCACATTTGTAATGATATTCGTATTTTTAAACGCCATGTGCCTTGAAAAAAGTACACTTCCTGCCCCTTATTCAAAAAAGATTCCTTAATATACAGGACACGCAGGGCTTGTTTAACAACCGAATAAGATCGTGATTCGCTTCGCTCTCACAATTTATCCTTATTCGTTATGTGATTTATTCATTTTCATTCTTCAAAAGTTTTTTTACTTCACGATCAAAATCAGAGATATATTTCTTATCTTCCTCTTTTCTATATTTTTCATATTCAATTTTTGCTTTATCAAGCGCTTTTTTATGACTGATTTTACCTGCATTTGTAAGAAGTTCCTTTTCACTTTTTTTAAAAAATCATCCAGCTTTTGTATCCAATCCTGCATTTTCATCAGTCTGCCATTTGTCGCCCATTGTCTGAACTGTGTTCCCTGATTGGATTTTACTCTGTAACCAACTGAAATTATTACATCAAGGTTATAGTAATTTAGCGCTTTCTGCTGAAATTCGGAAATTCCGAATTTCTTCAAAGTTTGGTTCTCTTCCAGCTCTTCTTCTGCATAAATATTTTTAATATGCTCATTTATGGTAGATTTCGCTTTCCCAAAAAGCATTGCCATTTGATCTTGGGTAAGCCAAACCGTTTCATCTTTTAAACGGGTTTCTATCCTGATTTCGTTATCTTTTGTCCGGTAAATGAGTATTTCTGAATTTTGTTTCATTTTTTACTTTCCATTAATTTCAGGCACTGTCTTTTCTTATGTTCGCTCAAACAAATCAAGCCAGGATTGAAACCTTCTAACTTTCTCAAGCCCATAGGGTTTAAGGTATTGCTTTATATCTTCAACAGATTTCTCTTTTTTTAGTGAATTCCTATTCTTAGAAAAGAACTTGTCTGCAAAGCAAATTATCTGCTCTTCTATTGAAACAGGAAGCATATCGCGCTTTGGCAGTGGAAGTGCATAGTTCTTTATGTCTTCGATTGTTATACCTACGCCGACATGACGTTCGCAGACAAGTGCATGCCTTGGAAACCCGATCTTTTCTAATATTTCACGGCCCAAATATCCATGACAAATATACGGATTTTTGCCTTTACAACCCAGTTCAGTGGCATTCGTCAAAAACATGCCGATATCATGCAGCATCGCAGCTTCTTTTATAAAATCAAGATCCGGATTTAATCGGGGCACCTTTTTGGCGGCATCAAGGGCTTTTCTTGCGACCTGTTTGCCGTGTTGGATTAGAATCTCATATGCCCTTGAATTGCTTTTGTAGTACTTATTAATGACATCAACAGGATTCATAACACTATCGCGAAAGAAGCACGCCCTCTATGAAAGGGTCTATTGCTCCATCAAGAACGCTGTTGACGTCGCCGACTTCAAGGTTTATCCGGTGATCCTTGACCATCTGGTAAGGATGGAGGACATATGACCTTATTTGACTGCCCCATGCTATATCATCCTTGTTATCATGCAGTTTTCGTTTTTTTTCATCTTGCTTCTGCTTTTCATTTTGATATAGTCTCGCCTTAAGCACCTTCATTGCCATTTCTTTGTTTCTGTGCTGTGATTTTTCCTGCTGGCACTGAACAACTATCCCGGTAGGCATATGTGTAATGCGGACAGCGCTGCAAGTTTTATTAACATGCTGGCCTCCTGCACCACTGGCCCTGTAAACATCTACGCGTAAGTCTTTATCTTCAATATCTATAACGATTGTTTTATCAAGCTCCGGATAGACAAATACGGACGCAAAGGATGTCTGCCTTTTGCGGCTCGCGTTAAACGGAGAAATTCTAACCAGGCGGTGAACTCCTTTTTCAGCCTTAAGGTATCCATATGCATATTCTCCGCTTGCGGTAAAAGTAACACCTTTAATCCCCGCTTCATCACCAGGCTGAAAGTCAATTATTTTAACTTGAAAGCCTTTTCGTTCAGTCCATCTCAGATACATTCTGAAAAGCATTTCAGCCCAGTCCTGAGCATCTGTTCCGCCGGCGCCTGCATTGATTGAAACAATAGCGTTGTTTTTATCATCTTCTTCATCAAGCATTAGCTCGAGTGAAAGTTTACTGATTTCTTTGTCTATTGCTTTGATTTGGAGGGAGACTTCTTCGATGGTATCTGTGTCTGATTCATCGATGGCCATATCCAGCAGCATTTCACATTCTTCAAGGTCATTAAAAAGCTTGTTAAAACTTTCGACCTTGGTTGTAAGCAATGCCCGTTCTTTTAGAACTGATGTGGTTTCTTCTTGTTTATCCCAGAAGCTGTCTTTTGCAATCAGATTCTCAATTTCTTTTAGTCTTTTTGATTTTTCTTCGACGTCAAAGATAGTCCTTCAGATGTTCTAATTTAAGATAAAGTTCCTTTATATTTTGCTTGAGTTCTATAGACATTTTTTTCTCCTTATTTTGGTAATACAGGTTAGCCACTAAGGCACAATGGCACAAAGAAGGGATAAGAATTATATTATAATCTTGGTGTCTTAGTGTCTTTGTGGCTGAGTTATTACCTTATTTTTTATTTAAGTTGCCTGTGCCCTTAAACAATATTGAAAATATAAGCATAACTACCACGCATGCAATGGCGAAAAGATCACCAAACCTGGTATAGGCGGATGTCTCATGTATTATTGGAATGGATCGAGTTATGACTTTTTCCTGAAAGAGCGATGTCGAATCCATAACTCTTCCAACAGGGTCTATGAATCCACTTATGCCAGTATTTGCCGACCTTACCAGAGATCGTCTGTTTTCTATTGCTCTGAATACCGCCATGGAAAAGTGCTGATAAGGAGCGCTTGATCTGCCATACCATGCATCATTAGTGATGTTGACAAGTAATGCCGCTTCATTTTTTGTCATGGCCCTGGAAAGCTCAGGAAAAATAATTTCGTAACAAATCAGTAACCCCAGGTTGCAATTATTCCACTTGATAGTTTTTCCTTCCTGCCCCGCGCTGAAATCTCCAACAGCTTCAACCATTTTACCAATAAACGGCAGCCATTTTTTAAAAGGGACATATTCTCCAAATGGAACAAGGTGCGCCTTGTCATATTTTCCGCATACCCTTCCATCCGGGCTTATCAGGTAGGCACTGTTGTAATATTCTATAATATTTCCCCTGCGAACAAAAGAAGGACTGCCTATCAGAAAATCCGTGTTTGTATCATGAATTCCCTTTTGAACCTTTTTTGACAGCAGTCTGTCGTACAAAAAGTAAAAGGGAGTCGCTGTCTCCGGCCAGACCACAAGATCAGGTTTTTCCTCTTTGGCTGAAAGAGATAAATTGACGTATTTTTCTGTGGTTGCAGTTTGAAATGCCGGATCCCACTTGATTGACTGTTTGATATTTCCCTGAACAATTGTGACTTTTAAAGACTTTGAAGCAGAGATTAGATCGTCAATTGATTCAATTCGCCATTTTCCATAAATGAAAACAAGGCCTGTGATCAAGATAAAAACAAATATCGATCCTCCGGCAAGACGTTTTTTAATCCGCACTTCTTTCCATTTGCTTCCCGTAATATAAAGAAATGCCAGGAAAATTGTCGCATTAGCCAGAGCAATCAGAAATGATACCCCATATATTCCAAATATATCCGATATCTGTATAAGATGCAACCTGTTAAATTGGGAGTATCCAATCAGTCCCCAGGGAAACCCCGAGAAAAGATAATTGCGAATATATTCAAGGGAAACCCATAAACAAGGAATTATAAAGAAGCAGGTCGCAGGCTTTAAACATAGTCTTTTAACAACAATTGAAAAGACAGCTATGTATAGAGCTAAATAAGATGATAACAGGAAAAGAACGGATATACATTGATAAAGAGGAAGATTGCCATAAGTTTGCATAGTATAGGCAAGCCAGTATGCAAGGGTAATGTAATGTGCAAGACCTGCAAGAAAACCAAGGCGAAAACTATTTGTCAATGAGCTGTTTTTTAAAGAAATAAGAAGTGGTACAAGGGCAAACCACGCAAGCCAGTCAATGCCGATTTTCGGGAAAGAACCGGTTAAAAGCAAGCCGCTTAAAATAGCTAAAATGATATTTGATTTGTTAATACTTGTTATTTTCAATTTTGATCCACAGATTACGCAGATTGCGCAGATTTTCCTGACTGTGCGTGTCCGCACGCAGACAGGCGTGAGTTATTGGGTTGAATTCCCCGAAGCGCTATACCTCTAAAGCTTGCCGCGGAGTAATTTAATAATATACAGAACCAGTGGTTATAGGTCAAGCTTAGTTCGGAATCAGTGTGTAATTAAAAGTGTTAGATTGCGCCACGCAGCCCGATGAGCCATACCCCTATAAAAACCCTTGACAAAACCGTTTTTCCAAACTAAAAAAGTTGCGTTTAGGTTAACTTTATGATTTATAATTAACTATGAGATTTGATCCTGCCGAAAAGATAGATAATGAAACGGCTCACAAAATTATACGTGAAATAGTAAGCGGTGGAACGCTTATACTAAGTCGTCACGCCAAAGAAAGAATGAAAGAACGAGGATATTCAACCCACGATGTAGAGACTATTTTGTTACATGGGGAGATTAACAAAAAAGAATTAAATTCCAAAACCAACAACTGGGTATACACCATAAAGGGGAGTGTCCTGGATGGAGATGATGGTAGTGTCGTGATTGCCATAATCAAACGTATGTCCAGCATAGTTGTAACGGTTTTAGGTTAAGAAGGAGCCATATGGAATTTTGTTACTCTTGCGGAGAAAAAATAGAGGAAATAAAAGACAAGCCATACCATTATGATGAGTGTGGTTTAAATGTTGTTCTGTATGGCATTACTCAGTATGCTTGCAAAGCATGCGGTGAGTCTTATGCCTCAATACCCAATATGCAAAAATTACACAGAGTAATTGGTGCGCATATTTGTGAAAAACGTAAGGCACTATTAAGGCCTGAAGAAATCAAATTTTTGAGAAAAGATTTACAATTACGGGCTAAAGAGCTTGCTCAAACCCTTGGCGTAACCCCTCAAACTGTATCTCGATGGGAGAATGGCAAAAAAGATATTGGGGAGGCACATGACCGCCTTCTTCGCTCCCTATATATGATGTATGCCTCAGAGCAAGCAAAACACATGATTTGCGATGGAGTCATTAATGTCTTCAAGGAATTACCAGCTAAGCGTAAAAAAATAGAGCAGCCAAGGGAAATTGTCCTTAATCCACAAGAATGGCTTGGGGACTTTTGCCCCGCTTGATGCTGCATAGCACATATGAGCCTTTCCGTCTCAACAGGCAATAAAAAGTTAATGAGATAAAGCTAAGCTTTTCCCTTTCTGCGATACGTATAAAAAAAGAATAGTCCGGTTCCAAGGATCATTATTAACGACCCAAAAGAAAAGGCATGCCTGAGCTGAAACATATCCATCATCAAGCCGGCGGCAAGAGAGCCTGTAAGCATCCCGGAACTGTGAGCCATTGTAATAATGCCCATCACAGATCCCATGGCTTTTGTTGTCTTTCCTTTTAATACAGCCAGCGCCATCAGCGCAGGCATTGCAATACCGCCTCCGATTCCAATAAGCACATTGGCTATAAACAAATCCCCAAAGCCGTCCGCCCAGTTAAATAATGAAATTGCAAAAGCCATTATAAATCCTCCGATTAAGATCATAATTCTTTTGCTGAATCTATCGGCCATGTAGCCCATAGGTGTTTGCATTACACCGCTGATAAAGACTCCCAGCATTACAAGAATTCCGATATAAGAGCTGGAAAGATGAAATTCCGAATCCGCCAGAACAGGCAAGAAACCCCATACTACACCGACACATGCTGCATATGCGAATCTGAAGAAAAAAAGACCTGACAGATCTTTGTCTCTTAACAGCTTTTTCCATGATGCAACCTCTTTTTTTCGTGAGACAGCTCGTTCAGACTTTGTTGGCGGAAGCAGAAAAAGGCATAAAGAAAAACCTAAAAAAGCAAGAATGCCCATACACAGGAATGATGTATTAAGGCTGAAATGTTCATTTATCATACCTCCCGCTAAAGGGCCGAGGCTCAGGCCAAAAAACATAGACATGTTGAACATTCCCATGCTCATGCCTTCACTGCCTTCAGGTGTTATATCGCCGACATATGCCTGAATAACCGGTATCAGCATTGCAGATGATATGCCCTGGATAAATCGCATTATAATAAGTGTTTCAACATTTTTTGAAAGGATAAAGCCTATAGAAATCAGGGCATACGCTAAAAGGCCCGCAACGATTAATGGTTTGCGGCCTTTTTTGTCTGAGAGTCGGCCGAAATATGGGAGGAAAAATGTTCTTGAAAGGGAAAATGCCCCGAATACCAGTCCAATGTACAAACCACTTGCGCCAAGTTCATAAGCATAGACAGGAAGAAGAGGGACTACTATGCCGACTCCTGTGACTGAAACAAAAATTGAGAAGAACAGGACGGCAAAAATTTTCTTATCCGAAGTTGTCAATCTTTACCTATTAAAAAATACTCTGACAGGATAACAGGATAAACAAGATTTTATTTAAAGTGCACAAACAAAGCCAACTCTCATTGTAGGGGAGCATCCGCAGTTTCTGACCAGCACCTTTTTTGTTGCCAATAAGAGGCTATAGAACGTGATTTTGGCTGAGAACAATGTTGTTTTTCCGAATTCCGACTCAAAAATAACCATAAATACATATAAAATTCGTCTTGGTCAGAAACTGCGGATGCTCCCCATTGTAGCTATCCGGTAAATCATAAAATATAATCACAACATGAATAAGGTGTGTAACAAGGTATAAGGATTTAGATTTGGATTAACAGGAAAAGTTTCGACAATTTTAATCCTGAATATCTTGTAAATCCTGTCCAAAAATAATATTTAAAAGCGCTAAGGTTTTACTCTTTTTGGATTTTATCCAGAACGGATTCGATAAGATTTCTGATTTCTGTGAGCCTTTTCTCAGACAGGGCTTCGAAACGAAGCACAAGAACAGGCTGGGTGTTTGATGCCCGCACAAGGCCCCATCCATCATCAAATAGGACCCTTACACCATCTATATCTATAACCTTATATCGTTTCCTAAAATATTCCGTTACTTTTTTTACTACTGCAAACTTTTTGTTATCCGGGCATTCGACGCGTATTTCCGGCGTTGAATAAGTCTTGGGAACATCAGATAAAAGCTCGGATATTGTCTTCCCTGTATCAGCTAATATTTCAAGAAGCCTGCAGGATGCATAAATAGCATCGTCAAAACCAAAATAGCGGTCGGCAAAGAACATATGACCGCTCATTTCGCCGGCAAGTTCAGCTTTTTCTTCTTTCATTTTCTTTTTGATTAAAGAATGACCGGTTTTCCACATTATGGCGCGGCCGCCGTTTTTTTCTATGTCATCATACATTGTCTTTGAACACTTTACTTCTGAAATGAAAGTAGCACCTGGTTTTCTGGAAAGGATCTCCCTTGAAAATATAATCATGAGCTGATCTCCAAAGACAATATTTCCTTTTTCATCAATAACGCCGATCCGGTCACCGTCACCATCGTAACCTATGCCTAAATCCAGCCCCTTTTCCCTTACAAGGGAAATAAGGTCTTTCATATTTGCCTCTACTGTTGGGTCGGCTTCGTGATTCGGGAAACTACCGTCCATGTCACAATATATGTCATGAACCTGGCAGTTAAGGTTCTTCAGGATTGGTACTGCGACTACCCCGGCTGTACCGTTCCCTGCATCAACGCCTATCTTCAGCGGTTTGGATATAGAAATATTTTGATCGATAAATTCCTTGTAAGGAGTGACAACATCAGCGGATGATAATGCTCCCTTCCCATTGGCAAATGATTTTTCATTAATTATGTCAAGTAGTTTTTGGATATCCTTGCCATGAATGGAATCTAAACCAATACATAGTTTGAAACCGTTATATTCGGGAGGATTATGGCTGGCAGTGATCATAACACCGCCTTCCTGCTTGAGATGGGTGATTGAAAAGTAAAAGACAGGTGTTGGACAAACCCCGATATCTATAACATCGCAGCCGGTTGACAAAAGCCCCTCAGTTATTTTTTCAGCATACAGATCCGAGGTTTTTCTGCAGTCACGTCCGACAGCAAGCTTTGAAGAACCATGCTGTAACAGATAAGTGCCGACTCCTTTTCCTATCTGTATTACATCGTCTTCTGTCATGTCCTTACCGGCAATGCCTCTGATATCGTATTCTCTAAAAATATCCGGATTCATGATTCTCCTTTCAATTTAGGTTCTATAATAAGCTCCAGATCAGCGTTGCAGCACCAAGTAACCAGCAATAGGGTGCAAAATAGTACAAATGTCCCTGTTTAACCATGCGAAGCAAAACTTTCAAGGCTATATAGCCAACGATTCCTGCGATAACGGTTCCCAACAATATTGTTTTTCCGGGGATATCTGTCTGGATAATGGTTGAGTTAAGACCAAGTATCAAAGCGCCCAGTATTGCAGGAATTGATAATAGAAAAGAATAACGACCCGCAACTTCCCTGTTCATTCCCAGAAAGAGAGCCATAGAGATAGTAGCTCCGGATCTTGATATACCGGGCATTATAGCCATACCTTGTATAAGTCCTATCATCAAAGCATCTCTAATGCTTACTTTTATTAGAGGACGTCCTTCATCACTCATCTGCCTGGTAAACCAAAGAAGCGTTCCGGTTACTAAAAGCATCACCCCTACTATCCAAACAGCTCCAAAGATCTGGTCAGCGATTTTGTGAAATAAAATTCCTAAAATGGCTGTAGGAATGCTTCCAATAAGTATCAACGCAAAAATTCTTATTTCTTCATTATCAGCAAAAACCGACTTCAAGTTTCCTGACGACTTAATTAAAGCTGGAAGACGTAACAGAGTTTGAAGTATTCTTAGAATTTCTTTATAAAATACTATGAATACAGCTAATAAAGTTCCAAGATGAAGACTTATATCGAATAATAGCTCTGGTTCCCTGATTCCGAATAAATTTTGAAGTAAAACCAGGTGTCCTGAACTGCTGACAGGCAAAAACTCGGTTAATCCCTGAATTATACCCAACATCACAGATTGTATTGATTCCATAATTTGATAAACCCGTCAAAAGTCAAATAGCCTTAAATGTCATCCTGCACATCATCATATGGATCTCTTCAGAACCATTACGAATGATTTTCTTTTGGGCTTTTATATTAAAGTGTTCGTTCATTTGCCTGAAAAATTCTATACTTGACTTTCTGGCCCTTTCCGACAGCAGTATTTCCCCGTCTTCTTTCAGATAGGTTTGAAAAAGCCTTAAAATTGGATAAAAGCTCTCTTTCTTATATATGATCTCACACCCAAGTATTCTGTCGAAAGTTCCTTTTAATTCAGGCTTGTTCCAGTCAAGTTCCTTTATTTCAATGTTTGAAGAACAATTGTTTATATGAACATTGGCATTCGCAAAATTCAGGGCATCATGATTGTATTCCGTCATCGTCACCTTATGGCCGAATGAGGAGGCAACTATCCCCACCAAACCGAGGCCGCCGCCTATTTCAAGAAAGCGTTTTTCCGGATTTACAGGCATTGAAGCAAGATAATCCGCCAGAATAAGACAAGGTTCCCATATTTT
>JAJSZW010000131.1 GCA_030262895.1 Deltaproteobacteria bacterium
ATAGTTCGCTTTGGACATTCCTGATATGCCATCAGGATCGTAGTTGTTTGATTGCTTTTTAAAATAAGGCGGATCAAAAATAATCAGGTCCGGTTTGGTTTTACCTTTTATCGGCCATTTTAAATTGGTGATATCCCAGAAACAGGGTTCAATTTCCGGTCGTGTATCCGGCAGATCGTCCATGTCAAAGCTCCAGCATTTCCGGTTAAACGCGAGGCAGGTGTCAGCCACCACTCCACCGCCTGACATGGGATCAAACACCAGATCGTTCTGATCTGAAAAATAATACAGGATGTGTGCAATCATTTGGGCCAGGATTCGACCGGGCCAATTATCTCCGAAACGTTTATCACAATCATTCCAGTTCCACAGGTCCCATGTCCGCAGTCCCCAGTTAAGCTCTTTGAATCGTAGGTGATCATCTTTACCTTCCAAAGCCAGCGACCATACCATCGGCTCTGTCCAGCCATGCTTTTCAGCAACCTGGGCAACTGTAAAACCTCTCGATAAATTAGCTTTTGGCTGATTTGCCAATTCTGGCATTTTGGCCAAATGATTACGAATCGTTTCTCTTGCTTGCCCTAACCTCTTCGCAATCCTCTTTTGTGGAATCTCAAGCCGGTTCATGCGAAATATCTTGAGATCCAGTTCCATCTGGGTTGCTGCCCTGAGATCGGCGATATACGCGTCCACTGCCTGCCTTGAACGACCGACTGACTGCCCGATCTCAAAAGATGTCAAACGGGGATTGTTTTCATATGCCCGACGAGCCGTCGTTCTTGCTTCTTCCTCGGTTAACTGGAGAGGACCTATCGCTTTTTTAGCCGCGTAGAGGAGGGGATCCAAACCATCCAGCGTTATAATGTGAACCGGTATTTCGGTTGCGCCGATCTCCTTGTATGCATGCCAGCGATGAGCCCCGTCAAGAATTCGGTATTTATCATCATATTCCGGATGAATCTGCACTTCGACAGGATCGATCTTAAACCCATCGCGCATGTTTTCGGCAAACATCGAGACGCGTTTTGGATAAACACCGCTTCTCGGATATATTTCTTCATCCAGGATTATTTGTGTAATGGGAACTGTGCAGGCTGTTTTTGCCATGATGTCAATTTCTGTAATAATGAGGTGAAATTATTCATAGCTTTTTAAATTTCCCTTTCTTGAAATCCGACACTGCTCTGTTGGCAATGTCGTCAAGTTTTCCCGAAGCCACGTCTTTCTCAAATTGCTTGTCCCATTCTGATGCATCAAACTCTTCAAACCATGATCGAAATTCTTTAAGTTGCACTTTAGGCAAGCCGGCTACTTCTTTTTTTATTTGTTGGACCAACATCATAACTTCACCTCACTTTTTTTCTGCCATAATCAGTTAGTATATATACCTCGAAAGGCCACAACTTACGATTTTTCGCTGGCTATGAACATCAATAGCTGTGTTGCTCAGGCTTGAAATAGCTTGCTATTCCGCACCTTCGCGCCTTGCTCCTGATGCTCATTGCTCACCGAAAAAAACGCAATTTATGACCTTCCGAGGTATAGTCAACGGCATTGATATTATATCTGTAATTATCCCTGAATCATTGGGGGTTTGTAAAAATATTTTTATACATCATCCCTGTAGTTGATTTAATTTAAAATAAAACCCTCTTTGGGGCATCAATTCAACATGCGTGCCTGTCTCAATTATCCGGCCTTTATTTATCACTATAATTCTGTCGGCATTGCGTGCTGTTGTAAGCCTGTGAGCAATAATAATAGATGTCCGGCTTTTCATAAGCTTGGAAACTGCCTCCTGAATCTTTTGCTCTGTCTCTGAATCAATATATGAAGTCGCCTCATCAAGTATAATAAGACCCGGATTACGGGCAAAAGCTCTGGCAATTGATATCAACTGTCGTTCACCGCTGGAAATTGATGCGCCGCCTTCAGATACTACGGTATCAAGACCGTCCGGCAATCTGTTTATAAAACCCTTACAATTTGAAGCCTCTAAAATATATTCCATTTCTTTTTCTGAGATCTTGCTGTTACCATGCCCTATGTTGTCGCGTATGGTTCCTGAAAACAGAAAAGGGTCCTGCATTACAAGCGCTATTTTCGACCTGAGAATTGATTTTTCATAATTTTTTATATCCTTTTCATTGATAAGTATTCTCCCTGATGTTGGATCATAAAACCTGATAATAAGGTTGATCAAAGTTGTCTTTCCCGAACCTGTCCTTCCGACAACCGCTATTGTTTCGCCGGCAATTATTTTAAATGAAATTTTATTTAGAACCGGTTCGTCAGGAATATAACTGAAAGACACATTTTCCATCTCTATTTTGTCAATATTATCTATGGCAGGCGATTTGTATCCACTTTCAACCCTGTGTTGCGGCAGCCTGTCTTTGTTATCAAATATCAAAAATATCCTCTCAGCCGAAGCCATAGCATTTTGCATGATATTGTACTTTTCAGCCATGTCTCTTATGGGCCTGAAAAACATTTTCATATAAGAAATAAAAGCAACAAGCGCGCCAAGGCTTATGCTGCCCGCCAGAGCTTGACCTCCTCCATGAAAAATAACAAGTGCTATAGTTACAGTTCCCAGAAGTTCCACAACAGGCATAAATATCGCAAAGATCCGCACCTGTTTCATGCCTGCCTGGTAATTTTCATGATTGAGCCTTGCAAAATCTCTATAATTGTCCTTTTCCCGCAAAAAAAGCTGTACAACTTTTATCCCCGCAATGGTTTCCGAAAATTTAGTATTTATTTCCGCAACCTTTATCCTCAAAACCCTGAATGCATCTCTGGCCCGGCTTGAAAAATACAATGATGCGTACAAGACAAAAGGAAGCACTATAAAAGAAACCAGAGCCAGCTTCCAGTTAATAGTGATTAGAACAAACATAATGCCAAAAAGAAGAAATATATCCTTAAACACAAAAGAAATAACCGAGGTAAACAGCTCGTGCATGTTCTGGGTATCATTGGTGACCCTTGTAACAAGCCGGCCAACAGGATTCCGGCTGAAGAAAGCAACTGATAAATCCTGGATATGCGCAAAAAGACGGACCCTTAAATCATGCATTATTTTCTGCCCGGTATATTCCATCAACATAACCTGCAAAAAATTTAGCACGAAATTTAAAAGAATTAATCCGATGAAAATGGCTGTTATAAGACTTACTCCGGCTAAATCGTCTTTTCGCAATACAGAAAGATCTTCTTTGTCCAGTCCTGACAGGTCATCAAATGATATTAAAGCAAATGATCCGGAAATCTTGAATTGATCTGAATATTTGTTTACAATTGCTTTGATTTCAGGATCGGTTATGTCTGCCTCTAAAAATCTGACCTTATCTTCTCTGCCACGAACATCCTTAAAATTAGCTGATTCAAGCTTGGGAACAATATACCTGTCTATTGCAATTTTGGTAATATACGGAAGGGACAGATCAAGGAGGGTAATAATAATGACAAGAAATATTGATAATATGAAAAACAATCTATACGGTCTGGTAAAAGGATAAAGCCTTCTTAACATCTTTATATCATAAGGCTTCCCAAGCTGTTTTTCCTCAAAATATCCGAAATCAGTACGCATTAAGCTCCTCTTCTATTTCCTGCAGACGAAATGTTTTTGCGTAGTATCTGTCATTTTTCATCAATTCCTCATGCGTACCTGATTCTATAATGCGACCGTTATCCAGTACGATTATTTGATCAGCGAATTGAACCGCTGAAAGCCTGTGTGAAACAATTATTACTGTCTTTATGCCCGCCAATGACTTTATGGTATTTATGATGGCGCTTCCGGTTTCCATATCCACCTGACTTACAGGGTCATCAAGGATTAGAATGGGGCTGTCTCGCAAAAGCGCACGGGCAAGTGCTATGCGTTGTTTCTGTCCTCCGGAAAGAATTACTCCTTTTTCTCCTACTATCGTTTCAAAACCATCGGAAAAGGATTTTATTGTACTATACAAAGATGCTTCCTTAACAGCTTTAACCAATTCCTTTTCATCTGCTTCTTTATTTCCAAATAAAATGTTTTCCCTGATCGTACCTGCAAATAAAAACGGTTCCTGGGGCATAAAAGAAATCTGTGCCCTGAGATCCTTGAACAGGATATTGCGGATATCTTTTTCGTCTAATGTTATCCTGCCGCCTGTTACATCAAAGAGTCTTGGAATAAGGTTTGCAAAGGTTGTTTTACCGCTTCCGGGAGCTCCCACAATACCCAATACCTTTCCCTTATCCAGATTTATATCAATTCCGGCAAGTACAGGCTCTTTATCATGACCATACGAAAATGTGACGTTTTCAAAAACAATACTTCCCTGTACGAGTTCAAGATGCTCTGCACCGGAGCAGTCATCAATCTCGGGCTTGATCTGTAAAATCTTATCTATTCTATCCAGAGATGCTCTTCCCCGCTGTAGAAGGTTGGTTACCCAACCCATAGCCATCATCGGCCATGTAAGAAGGCCGAGATAGCTTATGAACGCCACAAAATCTCCTGGAGTAATCGTCAGGCCTATGGTTTGTCGCCCCCCGAGATAAAGGACTATTGCAAGGCTGATATTTGAAAAAAGGAGCATCATCGGGAAAAAAGATCCTGTGACTCTTACAAGCCTCAGGTTGCTGTTTATATAATCCTTTGATATTTTTGCTAATCTGGATCTCTCATCTTTTTCCCTGTTATATGCTTTTATAATTCGGATACCTGCAAATCTTTCTCTCGTAACCTCGGTTAACTCAGAGAATGTCCCCTGTACCTCCTGATAAAGACGGTGCATCTTTTTACTGAAAAACCGCGTGCCGAAAATAATCATCGGCATAGGGATTAATACAAATAAAGTCAGTTTGACATTAATATATGCCATAAAACCAATAGCAGCGGAACCAAGCACAATTGAATCTGTAAGAGCCACCATCCCCATGCCGGTTGCCATTCTGACATGCTGGATATCATTGGTTGCATGAGCCATAATATCGCCGGTCTTGACTTTATCGAAAAAAGAAGGGGAAAGTGTTTGAATATGAGCAAAAAGCCTGTTTCTCAGCCCCTCTTCCACTCTTCTCGACGTGCCTATAAGGCAACGCCGCCATCCATACCTGAACAATGCAATCAAAACGGCTATGGCAACTATATAAAGTGCATAGTACGAAAGTCTTATTGCATCGACCCTGAAGGCTGTAATGTCATCAACAGCCCATTTTATAATCCTGGGAATAAACAGTTGCAGGAAATCGACGACTATCAGACATACAAGACCGAAAAAAATTAAAAATCGTTTTTCTAAAAAATATGGTTTTATTAAATTTATTGATTTCATGAAATAAAATCTCGTCAAATCGGATGCGCATGAGCCAAAGTGTTACTTAGGGCTCATGCACAAACTCTGCTAATTTGTGTCTGAACGAAAACCCCTGCCACATGATTTGTTGGGTTTCACTCACTGAAACCATGTTTTGGTAATTGCTTGATATTCGTAGGTTGGGTTGAGGTACGAAACCCAACATAACTGATTACGCTCAACCCAACCTACCAACTTTTAACCGTGAACTGTGAACCGTGAACCCAAGTAGTTACAAAGCTTTTACAACAGAATCGTATGCCGGTCAAACAAACGATTATATATTACCTAAACTCAGTAGGGAAACGTCAAAGTCAGTGCTAAAGCCTTAATATTAGGAGTTTCCGGGGACTTCAAAATCCGAAACTCGAATATCGCCTGATCTTATAAAAATGGTTGAAACAATATCTAATTTCGAATATCAAATGAACAAAACATTTCAGGCAGTTATCCAATATCTGCGGGGCTCGGCACGTTTAGAATTTTTGATTTTGGTCATTCGTGTTTGTTTCGGATTTCGTGTTTCGTGCTTCGAATTTATAGAAAATCCTATAAGTAAACAATTCTCGTTAAGTCAGCAGGTTATCAGCTCAAATGACGTAGTCCTGCCTAAACTCCGGCGGAACGTTGACTTTCTCATGCCTGATTGTTATGATTTATTATTATGGAAACAGGAAATATTGTAGAATATATCGACCACCAGAAAATTATATGCGGCGTCATTCTTGAAGTCAAAAAACAGAAGCTTAGGATTCTTACTGAAAACAATCGGGAAATCAAGCTGTCGCCTGGTCGGCTATCACACAAATGCAACACGCACCTTAACCTTTCAATGGGTAAATATAAGCTGGTCGAGGCATTAAAGGAAATAGCCGGCAAACGTAACGCCCTGATTAATCATATAGATATAAAGGAGTTATGGGAAATTCTAAATGCAGAAAAAAAATGGATAGATCTTGCCGCAATGACTGAATTCTGTTTTCCGGATGGTCCTACTTATGACCATGAATCCGCAGTTGTAAGGGCATTTTTTAAAAACAGATCATATTTTAAATTTAACCACGACCGTTTTTTTCCTTATTCGGAAGAGCAGGTAGAACAGATTGCCGGCCAACAGAAAGAAGCCGCCCGAAAAAATCGTATTATAGATGAGGGCTCTGCCTGGCTAAAAAAAATGCTCGATATCGAAAAACCTTACTTGCCTGATGATAAAATAGAATGCATGGATATTCTTAAATCCTGCTATCTCTTCCAAAAGGAAAGCCCGCACTACTCCCTTGGCAAAGAAATGCTTAAAAAAGCAGGTATAGATAACATAGAAATAGTATTCCGGATGCTTGTAAAAATAGGGGTCTGGGATAAAAATGAAAACATTGAATTGCATAGATATGAAATCCCAACCGTCTTCTCCGGCGAGGTCATGAAAAATGCAACAGACCTGGTCGACAGGCATAAAGACCCTGCCGACTTTAAAGACAGGCTGGACCTGACCGACCTCTCTGCAATTACGATAGACGGACAATCAACTCTTGATTTTGATGATGCTATAACCATTGAAGACAAAGGTGATCATTATCGTCTTGGCGTTCATATCGCCGATGTCGGCCATTTCATTAAAAAAGAAAATATTATAGACAAAGAGGCCGTTAATCGGGGAAGCTCCATTTATATGCCTGACTGGAAATTACCGATGCTCCCTTCATGCCTTGCAGAAAATCTATGCAGTCTGATAGCAGGGAAAGCACGTCCGGCTATAAGTATAATAATTAAATTAAGCAGATCGGCTGAAATAATCAATTACGAAATTGTTTCGAGCATGGTTAAGGTTAAGAGGCAACTAACCTATTATGATGTCAATACGATTGCCAATGAAGATTACGAAGTGCTTATCCTTCAAGATATAGCAAAAAAGTTTCGGGAAAAAAGATTAAAGCGGGGCGCAATTCAAATATCTCTGCCTGACATCAACGTCTGGTTGGACAATAGCAAGGTAAATGTTACAAAAATAAACAGAGAAAGCCCTGGAAGGATGCTTGTTTCAGAAATAATGATCATGGCCAACTGGCTTATGGCGGAATTCCTTCTGAAACATGATATGCCGGCAATCTTCAGGTCTCAGGCTGAACCAAGGGAACGTCTCTATAAGGGAGAAAAAGGCACACTGTTTCAAAACTGGATGCAGCGAAAATTCTTGAGCCGTTTTATTTTGAGCCCTGAAGCAGAGAATCACTCAGGCCTTGGATTAAGTGCCTATGTTACCGCCACCTCTCCGATACGTAAATATTTTGACCTGATTACACAGCGTCAGCTAAGGGGAATTCTCGGGTTAGAAGAGCCTTACACAAAGGAAGAAATAGAAAGTTTAATACAGCGCCTTGAACTGCCCATGAGTTATGTAGCAAAGCTCCAACGCAGTCGTCACAGGTACTGGTTATTGAAATATCTTGAAAGGAAAATCAGAGAGGAACAAGAAGCTATCGTTCTCTCCAGGCGAAAAGAAAATTATCAGGTGCTGCTTACTGAATATATGATTGAATGTGATCTGCCTATATCCAGCGGTATTAACTTAAAGCCTCAGGACCTGATTCACGTTACAATACAACATGTAAATGCAAGGAAAAATGTTATTTCCGTATTTGTTAGCTGATAATGCCTGCCGTCAGTGTAGAGATCTTGGCACATTTCTTTGCAAAAAATCGCTCAACTTCAGAACTCCTGACCCTATAAATATAAAAGTTAATAATTTTTTGAAAATTTCAATGTGAATTTATGATGATACCAGATTCTATTAATAACAGATGGTATCAAAAACTCACATATCAAAATAAATGAAACATACTGATTATTCATGTAAAATTATGTCTATTGGTGCGAAAATAGGTGAGCCGAAAAATCAAGTTGATTTTATAGTATCAGGTTGTTTTCACACAGTTCCCGAGTTCTGACCTTTCAAAAACGGCACGGCTTTTGCCCACTCCCTTAAGGTAGCGACAGGTTAGCCAACTTACGGATTAATTTGTAATTTCCCAAATATTGTCCTAACAAAAGACCTAATTATCATCATAACTCTCTTTTACAATACGAAAATAATAACTTGCATTTACGTTTTCACTATTCTCCATGCGAGCCATTTTCAAAGAATTCCCCGGCAATCGATCTACATCATGCCTGATAATGATAGCTTTTTCTATAGGCTGTTGGATAAAATCTTGCAGAGTTTGGAATGAATAGCCATTGGCAAGCAACTCTTGTAGAAGTTCTTTGTAAGTTGTCAGTGTGAAATCTTGCATTGCCTAAGACCCCCCCATTATTAACTTTATCCTTGACTTATCATGCATTCGTGCTATCTTAAATTATAATATTAATTTTAGGAGAACTTATGAACACTATAAAAACAGTCGGCAGCAGCGGGCAGATATCCTTAGGCAAAAAATTCGCAGGTCAAACTGTAATGTTGGATGAAATCGACACAGGCGTTTGGATTGTCAAGCTGGGGCGCTTCATTCCCGATAATGAAAGGTGGCTTCACAGGCCGGATGTCCAAGCCGAACTCAACGAAGCAATTGCCTGGGCAGAGAAAAATCCGCCCGAGGATACAAACTTTGAGGAATTAGAAGCCCGGATCAAATGATGAACCAGAAAACACATCAACACATACGTTTGGATTTGAACAATCCTGTCTTTCAACGCCTGTTTTTCAATCTGTCCAAAAGCGATCAGCACAACACTCTCAATACTTTGCGGAAATTGGCAAACATGACATGGCAACAGGTATATGTTGATCATGGACTAAAATGGGAGGTCATTTTATCTCAAAAAGGTCCAGGCGGCAAAAAGCTTTACAGTTTTCGAATCGGCAAGGGTTTTAGGGGAGTAGCGTATCGTGACGGCTCATGGCTGCGCCTGTTGTCGTTACATCCTGATCATGATTCAGCTTATCAGTAGTCAATGTGCTCGCGATGGCTCCTCCTGATGAATCCATCTTTTTCCTGTGAAATATTTATTCCAAACTCCCGATAATTATACTTCTTCCACAAATCCCGATTGTCCCATTTTGAAAGCGGACTTCCATGCATACATATTGTTTTAACCGGATAGAACTTCCGCAGTTTCTCTAAATTCCTTCCAAAATCACAAATAGCCAATTCATATAGTTCCTCTTTACTCGTTCCTCTTTTCCCTTTACTAATCTCGGAGAAATTTTCATAATGATACCCAATCTCATGCCCCATCTCCGCTATATGCCTGATAACATCTTCATCAAAGCTTTTTTCTATAATACGGAAATAATAACTGGCCCTAACCCCCAAACCCCGCAGTTAGCGCAATTTGTAATGGCAAGTTGTTAGAAATATTGTAAAAGCATAAGGAAACCGATTTTTAGCACAAACCCCTTAACGAAAGGAGGTTTCCCTATGCTTGAGAAACAGATTAATGGTTTTATCAAGTATTGTAAAGTATCAGGTTTTAGAGACAAATCTATTGAATCCTTATCAATAAGACTCAAATCAATTCAACAAGTTTCTAAAAACAGCTCGC
>JAJSZW010000132.1 GCA_030262895.1 Deltaproteobacteria bacterium
GCGTTGATCATTTTGGAATAGTAGAGCAATTTTTGCAAAGCGGGATTTACAAAAAGCATGTTGAAACCCTGTTTATCTCAACTGTCCTGACGACTTTTAATTCGAATCTGCCCCAATTGAAATCTTTCCAGTCGTGGTTGGAGAATACTTTAGAAAAACCCAATTGGGCACTTTTGCTTCTTTACCCGAATCACAATGTTTCTCCAGAGCTTTCATTAAAAGCGGATGACATAAAACGTGTGATTGATTATGCTGTTTCCGTCTCCCCAAAATTTGACAATATTTTTCTGGAAGTATTTCCCGGAAGCGTGCCCAATCTGCTGGAACTGGTTGAAGACGGTATTTTGCCGGGTTCAGGGAATGTCATTAGAGATAATGCTCTTGGTATTTTTTCTTGATGCTGAATTATATAGCGGCTCACGAGCAGCAATTGCCACAACCTCAGGTTTAATTGCCGGCAAAATATTTTCTAAAATAGATTGCCATTGCTTTTTATCTAAATGTTTTGAGTTATTATTATATTTTACAGGAAGATCACAATGAGGACATTGCATTCCGCATTCGGTGTTGATCATCAAACTTAGTGTGCGTGGCAGTTCCATAAGATTCAATCTACGTTTATAACAAAGATAGGATTATATTTATGAAAAATCACAATATATTGATAAGGCTAAGAAAAATGGGGTAAATCTACCCTTGACCCTTGTTCGCTTTCAGTCTCCACGACGGTTCCATCAAGAAGCAAGCTTCGACTTTTCCCTTATCACCTCAAATACCATTTCGCATTATTAAAGTCCGGTAAAATTTCTACTTTAGTGAAAATCACATGCAAATTCAACTAAAAACAGGAATGATACATCCAATGGCAAGAGCGCCGCATATGGACGTACTGAGCCAGACATTTCTTCTAATACTAAAAAAGTGCTGTTTAATCAAGCAGTTTTCTCTGGTCGTAAAACAATACCCCAGATCAGTAAACCAGGTTCTGACACGAATATGGCGCCCGGACAGAGCGGAGCTGGCTGGACTGAGGTATTCAATGAGTTGAGGGCGCAACTTGAACGGGTCATTGATCTGCATGAGCGTGATTGCGAAGAAAAATGCGACGGTGTAGTCTTGTATGGATTACTGGAGAAAAAATATAAGAATGCTTCCAAGGAATTAACTTTTATTCCAGAGAGCAAAGAGCGCAGGCGCTATCATATTCTGAATCCGCAATGGGCAAACACAAGGTTCGCCCCTACGGCTTTCTAAATTTAAACGGCAGGCACGTAGACCTGCCCTACCCTACTAAATCCCTCAATCCCTATTTCTACATTTCTGTCGAAATGGCTTCAAATCCTACCATTTCGTAGGATGCAATGCCATATTATTTCTACGTAACATAGCATGAAACACGATAGTTTCAATCTATAATATTCGACAGTTAGGCATGCAAACATATTCATCGCACAGAATTGGCACGCATCTTGATATACATTTCATATAATCAAAGTTCAAACTCACTTTATTTATAATTAGGAGTTATCATGAAAGCACTTGGCGATTTGAAAAAATATAAAGCGTTTTTAGTAACATTATTGGTTTGCCTTATTTCTTCTACCGCCTTTGCCCAAAAAGAATCCAAGGAACTCCTTGTGTTTGCCGGATCGGGAATGCGGCTTCCTCTGAATGAAATAGGAGAAAGGTTTGAGAAGCTTTATGGGATAAAGATCATATACGACTATGGAGGAAGCGGAAGACTGGGCAACAAGATACTGGTCGGGCAATCCCCTGATGTCTTTATCCCGGGCAGCGACAAGTGGGCAAAAATCTTAAAGAAAAAGGGCTATATAGAAGGTTATTCTCCGGTCGCCTATCATACTCCTGTTATCATTACACCTGAAGGGAATGGCAAAGTGAACTCGCTTGGTGATTTTCTCGATAGCAACAACCGGCTCGTATTGGGTGATGCCAGAGCGGCTGCCATAGGCGGCGCTTCTGGTGCAATATTTAAAAAAGCGGGCCTCGAAGAATCAAGGATGAATGTAAGGGCAAAAGGACAAGCAGTTAAGCAATTAGTGTTATGGATTGAAGGCAATAATGCTGATGCTTCTATTGTCTGGAAGGCAGACGCAGTTCAGTCCGGCAGGGTTAGAATTGTCGGCATCCCTGAGCAGTATAATGTCAGAAGTATTATTCCGGTCTGCCAAATGGTAAAACATAAAAAAGGAACAAACGAATATATTCATTATCTCTTAGGCGTTGAAGGTAAGGCAATTTTCAAAAAACATGGTTTTGAAGTGGTGGAATAAATGAAAAGTTTTTCCTTCGACCTGACTGTATCGCTTATTGCGGGAATCTTTGTGTGCCTGATTGTGCTCCCCATGCTCGCTCTTTTTACAACGACTTCGTTTGGAGAACTGGTATGTCAGCTCAAGTCTCCATTAGTCTTGTCAGCGGTTCTCATAAGTCTTGAAACATCGCTGATAGTAGTCTTTCTTGCGTTATGTTTAGGAATTCCCGTGGCCTATTTGCTTGCTATGAAGGACTTTAAAGGCAAAGAGATACTCGATACACTGGTTGATCTTCCTATTTCCATGCCTCCTCTTGTCGCGGGTCTGGCCCTTCTGATTCTGCTGGGGGGAAATAGTAAGTTTGGCGGCATGTTAAGCAACCACGGAATCGATCTGATATTTTCTAAAAAGGGGATTATAATTGCGCAGCTTTTTGTTTCAATTCCGTTTCTAATTAAATCAGCAAGGGACGCGTTTGAATCGATAAATAAAAATGTCATCAATGCCTCATTGACCCTGGGAGCGTCAAAATTCTATACGTTTAAAACGATTCTACTCCCGTTGGCTAAAAACGGCATCTATACCGGCATGATTATGACCTGGGCAAGGGCGCTGGGAGAGTTTGGCGCGACTTCCATGGTGGCCGGCTGCATTCCCTTTAAAACCGAAACAATGACTGTAGCCATTTATCAGAATGCCATGTCAGGAGAGCTGGCTTCCGCGACCGCCATTGCCCTGCTCTTGCTGGTGTTTTCTTTTACATTGCTGCTGGTATTCAAATCACGGGTCAAGGTATAGACTTTCAGATAAATAATTTCACTGCGTTATCAGTCGTCGACGTATAACTAATACGCCTTTCTCCTTCTAGCCTTGTGAAATGAATTATCTGAAAGTCTATACAAGTGGGGGTAATGGAAATGGGTATTGTATTAAAGGAAATCTCAAAAAGCTATGACGGCCGGGCAGTACTGAAAAATTTAAACCTTGAGATCAATCAAGGAGAATTTCATGTGCTGTTAGGACCGAGCGGCGGCGGCAAGACAACTACACTGTCCGTCATGGCTGGACTGACTGAACAGGATAGCGGATCTGTTTCTATCGGCAGCAGGGATGTAAGCAACCTTTCTGCAGGCGAAAGAAAAATCGGTTTTGTCTTTCAAGACCATGCCCTGTTCCCGCATCTAACCGTTTTTGACAATGTTGCTTATGGGCTAAGGGTCAGAAGAATCAAGGGGCATGAGATAACACGGAAGGTCGAGTATTATTTGAGCAAAGTAAGTATTACAAAAGAAAAGGGCAAGTTCCCCCACCAGTTAAGCGGGGGACAGAAACAAAGAGTCGCCCTGGCCAGGGCGCTCGTTATTGAACCTGAAATACTTCTTATGGATGAACCAATGAGCAGTCTGGATGCCATGACCAAAGAAACAGTACGGGATGAATTGAAAAGTATTCAGCAGGAAATAGGTGTGACAACGGTTTATGTTACACATGATCAGAATGAAGCGGTATTGTTGGGAGACCGCGTTTCAGTGCTTAACAACGGAAGGGTGGAACAGATAGAATCCCCTTCCGAACTGTTCCATCATCCTAAAACCGAATTTGTGGCACGTTTTGTCGGGATCAAGAATATCTTAAACGTATCTCCGATCAGAATAAACAACCATGAAGCCGCCGTGCTAATCAATAATGACGGCATGGAACACCCCATCAGGATTCGAGTTAAAAAATATCCTATTTTTGAAAAAGGGAAAGAGATCAACCTGTGCATCCATCCGGAAAAAATCACTCTGAAAAGAGAAGAAGAAACATATGCCGGCAACTTGAACCGAATCAGGGGAAAGATAGTAAAAAGAACAAATAACGGTAATGGCTTTATGGCAATAGTTGATATTGGCGGAACAACTCTGCATGCAATTTCAAGCGATTTTAAGGTGCATGAGAATGTATGGGTTTGCTTTGCCCCGGATGCGGCACACCCCTTATGCGGCAAAAAGTGCAGAGAAGCAGAGCAGCAGAGAAAATGCTTTGTAACTACTCAGGTGGATAGGCTGAAGACTGAAGGCTGTTAGGAAAAAGTGAGGATACGACGCATCCTGAAGCCATGTTTGGTGCGAGAAGCTGCTGTTTCTTCGCCATAGTGCGACAATTACGCTCTTCTGTCCCCTTCAGCCTTCAGTCTAAACACCTTTGGACTAACTACGTGAGGAATAATCCAGATGAAAGGAATTATCGATTCTACATTGAGAGAAGGTGAGCAGGCAGCTCATGTTTATTTTGACCTGACTGAAAAGCTGCGTATCATTGATTTGCTCATAAAGGTGGGTGTTGATGAGATAGAGCTGGGAATTGCAGTGCAAAACCCCGAGACCAGGGAACTCATCAAACAAGCCGGAAAACTCGCAGGGTGTCCGAAACTCGCTTTGTGGTGCCGGTGCCTTCCGGGCGATATAGAGCAAAGCGTGAGGCTTTGTCCCGATGTCCTTGCTATGTCCATCCCGGTTTCGGATATCCATATAAAAAACAAACTCGGCAGGGATAGAAAATGGGTGCTGGCCAGGGTCTGTGAAGGTATAAGGCAGGTTAGAAATAGCTCATCCTGTTATCTCTCCCTCGGTCTGGAGGATGCGTCCAGGGCCGAGCCGGATTTTGTCGACGAGGTCTGCCTTCTGGCCGAGAAAGAAGGTATAAACAGGGTCCGTTTTGCCGATACCGTGGGAATCATGGATCCCCCGGCCATCTTTGACGCTATTTCCAGGCTAAGATCCCTGCTCTTTATTGATATCGGCGTGCATGCACACAATGACTTCGGCATGGCCACGGCCAATGCGGTAAGCGCCCTTGCAGCCGGTACCGATTTTGCGGATGTTACGGTAAATGGTCTTGGCGAGCGAGCCGGCAATGCGGTACTGGAAGAGGTAGTGGGCTTTTTGGCGAAAAGAAAGGGGATGGACAAATACAACCTGAAAAGCCTCCGTCCTCTTTCCGAGTATGTTGCAAAAGTTTCCGGCATTCCTCTTTCTTCAAGAAAGCCTGTAGTTGGAAAAGATATCTTTACATGTGAGTCGGGTATCCATATAGATGGACTCATAAAAAATCCTTCCAATTATGAACCATTTGACCCTGCGGAGGTGTCTCTGCGGAGAAAATTCCTTATCAGCAAAAAGGCAGGAAGAAGTGCGCTACGTCACAAGCTCAGAAGTCTGGGTATAAATACAGAAGACTATATTCCGGAAAAACTCTTAATGAAAGTTAAAAATGAATCATCGCGACTAAAAAAGAGCTTTACAGACGAAGAGCTGTTAGGGTTCTGCTCTATCTAAGGTCTATTTTGTATCTTGCCCAGAAACAATTAACCCACCTGGCCGACAAAGGAACACCACTGTTATTTAGACAAAACAGTCTAAAATAGCGTCCACATATTGACAAACTCGTCTTTTTTGCTTATACTTGATAAAATATAGACTTTCAGATAATTAATTTCACAAGGCCAGAAGGAGGAAGGCGTATTAGTTATACGTCGACGACTGATAACACAGTGAAATTATTTATCTGAAAGTCTATAGTGCAGAATCGAAATTATCAAGATACACATACAGTGCCGTGAAGTGGCATAATATAAGCTTTTTACGAGACCATCAAAAATAGGATAATAAAATAATAATGGAACGTGACATTTACAGTTGGTTGAAAAACTGGAAAAACGAAAAGAGACGAAAACCACTGATAATTCGCGGTGCACGACAGGTAGGCAAGACCTGGCTTGTTGAATATTTTGGGAAAAAAAATTTTAAACAGTTTATTGAAATCAATTTTGAATTTCAGCCACATTTTAAAACCTGTTTTTCAACACTGAATCCCTTTGAAATTGTAGAAAAAATTGAACTCACTTCCAATGTCGACATAAACCAGGGAATAACCCTCCTTTTTCTTGATGAAATACAGGAATGCCCGCAAGCATTAAAAGCATTGCGCTACTTTTATGAAAAAATGCCTGAATTGCATGTTATTGCTGCAGGTTCTCTGCTTGAGTTTGTAATGGATGCTGAACAGATTTCTATCCCTGTTGGACGTATTCAGAATATCTATCTGCCTCCTTTGTCATTTGGAGAATTCCTTACTGCTTGCGGAGAACAAAAAATCAGGACATATCTAAAAAATATTACAATTAGTAAACAGGTTCCTGAATCAGTGCATATAAAATGCATTTCTCTTTTACGTAATTATCTGTATCTCGGAGGTATGCCGGAATCAATTGCTCTCTGGCTTGAATTAAAAAAATTTTCAAAGACAGATGAAATGCAACAGAATTTGTTGCAAAATTACCGGCATGATTTCGGCAAATACGGCAGACGTGTAAATTTTTTTCTTATTGAAAAAATATTTAATCACGCCCCAGGCATGGTTGGCAGCAAATTTAAATATTCACATATCGACAAACAAACCAACTCGAGAGACATAAAGAAATCTCTTGAACTGCTTATTAAAGCTCACATAATTCATAGAATTACAGCAACTTCCGGTTCAGGTCTTCCATTGCATGCTCATTGCAATGAAAAGGTTTTCAAAATTCTTTTTCTCGATGTAGGCCTTCTGCAGAATTCCATGGGTATAAACAAGGAAACATATATGTCAGATAATCTTCTGGCGGTTTATAAAGGGTCGGTTGCTGAACAGTATGTAGGCCAGCAACTGCTTGCCCTGAAAAAACCGTTTGAAGAACCGTCTCTTTTTTACTGGCAACGTGAAACAAGGGGGAGCGCAGCAGAAGTTGATTATCTTTGGCAAAAAGGTGAACAGATTCTGCCTGTTGAAGTAAAATCAGGTAAAACCGGTACACTTAAAAGTCTCAGACTTTTCCTTTCTGAAAAAAAAGTGTCGTTTGGAATCAGATTTTCTCTTCATCCGTTATCATATACCGACTCAATATTATCAATACCACTTTATGCCATTGAAGCCATGCCCGGTCTTATTGATCAAGTAATTTCCGACGATAAATGCTGATGAGATAGGACTCCTTTTGCAATCCTACTATAGAATACCACAATAAATGAGCTAAAAGCACAGGTAAATTATAGGCTACGGCAATATTGTAAAAGCTGTTATGTTGCGAGTCATTTTAAGTTATGTTGCAGGCTTTCCATAACTCTTTGTTATTATAGTAAATCTCGACGCATCAGTTTTTGGTTAGTATCCATTTGTTTTTTCAATAGGTTAGAAAAACTCACAACATAAGTGTCAAAGCTTGAATTGTGAATTAATGCTTGACAATTAAGCCACTACCATTTAGCAAAATCAGTATGGACAGAGCAAGCAGAAGCTTGGTGAGAAAAGCTTGGCAGCTCTATCAGTCATTGTGCGAAAACCTTTAAAGAAAAAATGAATAAAGACAAAAAAGTGAAAAGCCAGTTTTGAAAAAATTAATTCACAATTCAAGCTTTGACACTATCAAGCTTTTGTTAGCCATTCCTTATTTTCTTATCCTTTCAATCAAAGTATCTATTTTATCACCATCTATAAAAATCAAATTATTTTTCAAAGAATGCCTCTCAATCCCTTCACATATTTTTTCAACCGCATTTTCTTTGAACTTTCCAGAGATTATTATGGCCAATTTAGAAATTCTTTGCTTTGTTCTTGAATAAACATCATAAAATGGCATTTTAAAAGAATCTTCAGCTTGACTGATAATCATAGTGACTTCAGAATTTGCGCCTCCAGAAATATCCCCAAATTTCACTTGAGAGCCCCAATATTCAGTGTCATCAAATTCTGTCTTTCGAGCAAAAACAATATCTCTGCCATATTCTCGTCTGCCATGATTGTATTTAACGTTTATAAATCCAAGCTTTCTTAACAATGGTATAACGACACCAATGGTAAAGTCAGCTTCGTTTTTTGCATTTTCTCGTTTTTTAAAAGGACTACCAAGAGCTAAATCTGTTGCGCCTTCTATTTCTTGTATCAATTGTTCTGCTTGCTGAATTGCTATCCCGAGATTTTCTGAAAAAATTTCTGTACTAAACTGCAGATTAATATAGTCTCCTTGATCTTCGTAAAAATCGACCGAAACATCATTTAGTTCCTTATTTCTTTCTTCGATTATGGATTTTTTTGTTTCCATGTATAGTTTAAATCCAACGTCACCATCCCAATACTTTCGTGTACCTATATCATCAAATTCAATCAGTAATTTGTTATCGCCGATCCTTTTTAAAGAATATGGTATAGAAGATATTGAAATTACGCCGTCCATAAGCTGTTCACATACATCAATATATATATCATCTCGCAAATCATTAGTAAGGACATTGGATAGCACTTTTGCAGGGATAGTGATCCTTTCATCTTCTTCAAATTCGAAAATTTCTTCGTCTATTTCAACTGTGTCAAAATAATCTTCGGTTTTGTTATATTTTATGGTTGGTTGTCTCATATTGATAATTTTTTATGGCTAACGTGGTGCTGACCCGACTGGGGTGGAGCGCCAGCGAAACCCCAGTCGGCGTCCAGCACATGGTTAGTGCTTTCACCTAATATTTATCTAATATTTTCTTTTTGGCAGTTTCGTATTCTTGTTCAGTTAAAACTCCATCAATTTTCAATTTTTGAAGATCTCTAAGTTCCTGAGCCTTGCTCTTAGGTTCTTGAGTGCCTGTATCGTTTGTAATAACCTGTCGTATGCCTTCTCCTTCAAGGGTATCGGCCCCTCTCACATAAAACTCTTCTTGAGATACAAGATATGGGGCTTTTGAGATATTAGAGACTACATGCTTTATTGCTGTATTTTCCAGGTGAGTAATAATGGTATCAAACACCTTTTTATTTTTTAGCTGACCTTGAAGGAATGATGAACCACTTCCAGAAACATCTATCCAATACCCATAGACCTCGCTCCTTTTTGAATTAAGCCCAGAAGCGCGATGCACAAGTACCTTTTGCGTGAACCAATCAAAGTGGAAAGGTGGGGCAAGAAATTTGGTTATGTATCCTCTTGTAGGGAAGGTTATTACAGATATTTTTTCTTGAGGAAAGACCTCTTGAATAGAGCTGTATACCAAGTTAAAAATTTGTGTTTCATCCATTTGATATATGGTTGATTTAGAAACTCCTTCTTCGATTGATGCCCTGTGGGCACTACATCCAAAAACAATAAATAAGACAAGAACTATACAACTTAAAGCTTTCATTCTCATATTCATAGTCCTTTATAATTGAGCACTAACATAGACCTGAGGGGCTGGGCAACGATAACCGAAAACCTATGATAAAGGTAAAACTATCGGTCAAATACTGCTTTTCAAAAAACGGCACGGCTTTGCCCAGTCCATCTCAAGCGCCTGGTTGGGCCTGCAATAGCTTATTGGGCGACGGCTTGCGGGACGGCTTGCGGGACGGGGACGGCTTGCGGGACGTTCTTTGATATGTTGATTACTTATTTTTCAATAGTTTTAATTTGTTTTCTTTTGCAATTTTTTCACC